>JBGPVT010000025.1:0-13290 GCA_041491825.1 Xanthobacteraceae bacterium
GCAGCAATCGGCGCTCGGGGGCCAGGACGTGCAATTGCGCGCATTCGAGCGCGAGGCGAAGTCGCAGCGCGACCTCCTCGAATCGTATCTCGCGCGCTATCGCGACGTGACCGCGCGCGAGACGCCGGACGCGGTAACCGCCGACGCCCGCATCATCTCGCAGGCGGTGCCGTCGTCGACCGCGCACTTCCCGAAGAAGCTCCCGATCGTGGCGGTGGCGGCGATCGGGATGTTCATGTTCGCGCTCGCTTTCGCGGCAATGGGCGAACTCTTGGGCGGCGGAATTTACCGGCCGGTGGAGATGGCGGCTCCCGAGCCGGCGCCGGTGCCCGCGCGCGCGCCCTCGAGCCTCGCGGCGACGCCGGAGCCCGTTCAACGGCGTCTCGCCGAACTCGCCGATCGAATGCGCGCGCTCGGCGGCGGTATTTATCTCCTCGGCCGCGCCGGCGCGCACGAACAATCGGGCCGCATCGCCGTGCATCTCGCGCGCGATCTCGCGGCGAGCGGCGCGCGGGTCTTGTTTCTCGATCTCGACGCCAAAGCCGCACCTTCCGCGGCCCTGTTGCCGGAACCGCGGGTGGCCGGTCTTTCCGAGCTGCTCTCGGGGGGCGCCCATTTCGGCGATGTGATTCACCGCGACCGCGCCTCGCGCATTCATGTCATCGCGCCGGGACGGACGGCGCGCGACGCCGAGCAGTTGCTCGCCGCCGATCGGCTTTCGATCGTGCTCGGCGCCCTGTCGCAGACTTACGATTACGTGGTGATGGCGGCACCGGCGCTCGCCGGGCTCCTTGGCGTCGACCGGCTCGCGCGCTTTACCCGCGCGAGCGTTCTGATCGCGGGCGAGGGCGGAGAGGCCGCGGCATCGGCGGAAGCCGATACGTTAGCGGCGAAAGGCTTCGCCAATGTGATGATCGCGGCCGTGACTGAGGCGCCGACCGATCGTTCGGGCAGCCGCGCCGCCGCCTGATTTTCCCTATCGAGTGAGCCTCTAGCCTCTTTATCGGCCTTCCCGCGGGAATGCGGGAATAAGGCGCGCTCTCGGCGAGTCTCCATCAGAGAACCCCTCGTTTTGGCGGTTTTTCGAGAAACAGGAGATCGCGATGGCAGACGACCGCATGGAAGACGGCGGCCCCAAGATGGATCGCCGGGGCGCCTTGGAATGCATGATCTGGGCCGGCACCGGCGTGTTGTGGACGGTTGCGGGCGGCGTGCCGACATCGCTCGGCCTCGTCGGCGAGGCGTTCGCCGCCGACCCGAAAGGGTTCACCTTCCTGCAGATCAGCGACAGCCATGTCGGCTTCGACAAGCCCGCCAATCCGAACGCGCTCGGCACGCTGAAAGAGGCGATCGCCAAGGTGAAGGCGATGCCGGCAAGGCCCTCTTTCATGATCCATACCGGCGACATCACGCATCTTTCGAAGCCGGCGGAATTCGACAATGCCGACCAGGCGATCGGCGAAGCCAAGCTTCAGGTTCATTACGTGCCGGGCGAGCACGACATCATCGATGAGGAGCGCGGCAAGGCCTATCTCGAACGCTACGGCAAGGGCTCGAAAGGGGCAGGCTGGTACAGTTTCGACGACGGCGGCGTGCATTTCATCGGCCTCGTCAATGTCGTCGATCTGAAAGGCGGCGGCCTCGGCAATCTCGGCGCCGATCAGCTCGCTTGGCTCGAGGACGACCTCAAGGGCAAATCCGACAGCACGCCCATCGTCGTCTTCGCCCATATTCCGTTGTGGATCGTTTATCCGCAGTGGGGATGGGGGACGGAAGACGGCATGCGGGCGCTGACGCTGCTCAAGCGCTTCGGCTCCGTCACCGTGCTGAACGGTCACATCCATCAGCTCATTCAGAAGGTGGAGGGCAACGTGACGTTTCACACGGCGATGTCGACGGCCTTTCCGCAACCCGCTCCGGGCACGGCGCCGTCGCCGGGACCGATGCTGGTGCCGGCCGAGAAGCTGCGCAGCGTGCTTGGCCTCTCGAGCGTCACGGTGAAGCAGGGCCAAAAGCCGCTCGCCATCGTCGATACGCCGCTCGCAGGCTGAAGAAGACGGTAAAGCTCATGACTGTGCCGAAAGACTTCGGCGCGTGTGTCACGAATAGGACAACGCGCCGAATGGTATTCCGTGCCGCGCTGGTATTCGCGCTTGCTGCCGCAGGCGCGATACCGGCGCTTGCCCAAGATGCCAAGGCGAAGGTCACGATCGACAACTTCACCTTCACGCCGGCCGAGTTGACGGTATCCGTCGGCACCACCGTGACCTGGGACAACCATGACGACATCCCCCATACGGTGGTGGAGAAGAACAAGCTTTTTCGCTCGAAGGCGCTCGACACCGACGACTCCTATTCGTTCACATTCACGCAAGCCGGCACCTACGACTATTTCTGCGGGTTGCATCCGCACATGGTCGGGAAGATCATCGTCAAGCCGTGAGCGGCGAGAATCCGACCTATCCCTCTTTTTCGGTCATCGAGCGCCTTCTCGAACCGGAAAAGGCGCGCCGTGCGCGCGAGGTTCGGATGGTCCGGCCGGGCCGGGGAGGGACGACAGGTCAGGCCGTGGACGAAAAAGACAAGCGTAAGCTGTTCGACGAAGTATTCCTGCCGCATCTGGTGCAAGCCTATCGCTTGGCGCGCTGGCTCACCGGAAATGTCGCCGATGCCGAGGACGTGGTGCAGGAAGCATCGCTCCGCGCCTTCCGCGGCATCGCGGGCTTCGGCGGCATCAATGCGCGCGCCTGGGCGCTCTCGGTGGTGCGCAACACTGCCTATAGCTGGCTCCTGAAGAACCGCCCGGCGGCCGTAGTATTCACCGAGGATCTCGGAAGCGCCGAGCAGGAGCGTCTCGAGCGGCCGGCGGCGGAGGGCGAGGGGGCGGGAACGCCCGAAAGCCTCTTGCTCGCTAGAGCCGAAACCGAGGAGGTGCGAGGAGCGATCGCCGCGTTGCCGGCCCCTTTCCGGGAGGTCATCGTCTTGCGTGAATTGCATGAACTCAACTATCGCGACATCGCGGAGATCACCCAGTTGCCGATCGGAACGGTGATGTCGCGGCTCTCTCGCGCGCGCCGGATGCTGATCGCGGCGCTGAGGAACATATCATGAGCGAACCGTCTCTCGATCGCGACGACGGCCTGTTGCAGGCGCATGTCGACGGCGAATTGGATCCGACGACCGCCGCCGCCTTTGAGCAACGTCTAGCCGCCGATTCCGGCTTGCGCGCCCGGTACGAATCCCTGTTATCGCTGCGGCGTCTGCTTCATGCCGTTCCGCACGACGACGTGCCTCTGCACCGGCTGCGGAGGCGGATCGATCTGGCGGTGGAGAATCAGGTGGGAGATCGCCGGCCATGGCGCGCGATCGCCGCCGCGGCGCTGATCGGCGCCGTGCTGGGAGCCGCCGCCACCGTCACCTTCCTGCGTCCCGACTTGGGGCGCGAAACCTCGAGCCTTGTAGTCACGAACCATATCCGCGGCCTGTTGGCGCCACAGCCTTTCGACATCGCCTCCTCGGACCGGCATGAAATCAAGCCGTGGTTCACGAGCCGGCTACCGGAATCGCCGCAGATCGTCGATCTCAGCGGCGACGGGTTTACCCTCGTCGGCGGTCGCGTCGACGTGTTGGGCGAGCAACCGGTCGCGACCGTCATTTACCGCCATGGCGGCCATACCATCAGCCTCACCACGCTGCGCGGGCCACGCGCGGTCTCCGGCGGGAGCATCGCCGGCTATAACGTAAGAACGTGGCGCGAGGGGGAATTCACCTATGTCGCCGTCGCCGATCTGCCGGACGCCGATCTCGACCAGTTCAGGCGCGCGTTTTTGACAGGCTTATCCCGTTAACGCGACAATTCCGCAGGGCCGGCAACGGAAAGACAAGATTCTCCTGGCATAATCGGGCCTCTTGAGGGGGCGGCGCTCAGCCGCACCGGAAGGGGACGATGCCGAACCTGCGCAATACCGTATTTCGAGTGGGGCTCGAGGCGCTGTATTTTTCCGGCGCCCATCGCGTCTTGCGGCCGCTCTATGGCGGGGTGGGGGCGATTTTCACGCTCCACCACGTTCGCCCGCGCCCGAAGGGCCGCTTCCAGCCGAACCGGCTGTTGGAAATCGAGCCGCGCTTTCTCGAAAGCGTGATCGTGCGGTTGCGCCGGCGCGGCGTCGATATCGTCAGCCTCGACGAGATGCGCCGCCGGCTCGTCGAGCAGGACTTTTCCCGTCATTTTGTTTCGCTCACCTTCGACGACGGTTATCGCGACAACCTCGAATACGCGCTGCCGATTCTCGAGCGGCACCAGGCGCCGTTCGCGATGTTCGTCGCGACGAGCTTCCCCGACCGGCTCGGCGAATTGTGGTGGGTGGCGCTGGAGCGGGTCGTGGCCGCGGCCGACCGCATCGTGATCGAGATCGGCGGCGAGGAGCGCTTCTTCTATTGCGAGCGAACGGCGAAGAAATACGAGGTTTACGCCCAGCTCTATTGGTGGCTGCGCTCGCTCGGCGACGAGAAGAAGATGCGTGGCATCGTGCGCGATCTTTGCCGGCGCTACGGCGTCGATCTCGACGCGCCCTGCCGCGAGTTTTGCATGACCTGGCCCGAAATCGCGCAAATGGCGAAAAGTTCGCTCGCGACGATCGGCGCGCATACGATCAATCACGTGATGCTGGCGAAATGGCCGGTCGAAGAAGTGCGCGAGGAGATGCGACGGAGCCGCGAGGTGATCGAGGCGGCGCTCGGCGTGCGCTGCGAGCATTTCGCCTTTCCGGTCGGCGATCGGGGATCGGCGGGACCGCGCGAGTTTCGGCTCGCGCGCGAGTTGGGCTTCAAGACGGCGGTCACCACGCGGCCCGGCGTGCTCTATCCCGAGCACCGCGAGCACCTCACGGCGCTGCCGCGCGTGTCGTTGAACGGCCATTTCCAGGCCGCGCGCTTCGTCGATGTGTTCCTTTCGGGCGCGCCGTTTGCGCTATGGAACCGCTTCAAGCGCGTGGACGCGGCGTAAATTTTCTTACCCTCCCCTTGAGGGGGAGGGTCGACCGCGACGAACGAAGTGAGGAGCCGTCGGGGTGGGGTGAATATCACCACGCGATTTATCTGCTCTCTGGATGGCAAGAATAAAAAAGCAAACCAAATACCGTCTGCCGAATGCAGCAATGCTGTCACCCCACCCCGCCGCTCGCTATTGCTCGCGGCGACCCTCCCCCTCAAGGGGAGGGTAGAGTAGAGAAGATCAAGTCCGCCATGACGGATTGTTAGTCTGGCCGCGACATCCAGCGGATGAGAAGGCCCGCCGGCAACACCCAGACAAGGCCAAGCACCACGAAAACGGCGGCTTGCATCGCGGCCGAGAGCGTGGCGACGCGACCCGCTGCGAGGCTCATGGCGAACAGCGCCCAAAAGGCGACAAGGGCGAGCAAGAAAACGGTGCCGATGAGCTTGCGCGAGCGCCGACGCATGCAAGGTCCGAAAGTCGATTTGCGCAGGTAAGCGGGGCTCTATATCTGTCGCGCGTCGAAATGAAAACCGCCCTCAGAGCGAAAACGCCGATTGCGAGAAATTCGCAGGCCGACCGCATGCGGCCGGTGCGGCGCTGGCTTTACGTCATCGCAGCACTAGTGGCGCTGATGGTGGTGCTCGGCGGCACCACGCGACTCACCGGCTCCGGGCTTTCGATCACCGAGTGGAAGCCGGTCACCGGCATCGTGCCGCCGGTCTCGGCGGCCGATTGGCAGGCGGAATTCGAGAAATACAAATCGATCCCGCAATACCAGCAATTCAACCAAGGCATGAGCTTGAGCGAATTCAAGTTCATCTACTGGTGGGAATGGAGCCACCGCGCGCTCGGGCGCTTGCTCGGGGTCGTATTTCTCGCCCCGCTCTTCTGGTTCGTCTCGCGCGGTCTCGTCGATCGCGCGCTCGGCTGGAAGCTCGGCGGGCTTTTCGCGCTGGGCGGACTGCAAGGTGCGGCCGGCTGGTGGATGGTGGCGTCGGGCTTGAGCGAACGAACGGATGTGAGCCAATACCGGCTCGCGGTTCACCTCACGCTCGCCTGTTTCATTCTCGCGGCGATCGTCGCGGTGGCGGCAGACCTTGAGCCGCGGCGAAAGGAAAAGACGCCGGCCGCGCGCGTTCGCTACGGCGCGATTTCCATTCTGGTGCTCGTCTTCGTGCAGATTTTCCTCGGCGCGCTGGTGGCCAAGACCGGGGCGGGGCTCACCTTCAACACCTGGCCGCTGATGGACGGGAATTTCATTCCGCCCATGGCGTCGCTATTCGCGATGAATCCGTGGTGGAAAAACCTGTTCGAAAACGTGCTCACCGTGCAGTTCGATCACCGCATGATCGCCTATGCCTTGTTCGCGCTCGCGGCCTGGCACGCTTTCGACACGGAGCGATATGCCCGGTCAGCGGCGCTCGGCGCCTCGATCCTGTTCGCGCTCGTTACCGTGCAAGCGATGCTCGGCGTGCTCGCGCTGTTATGGGTGGCATCGCTTTCGCTGGCACTTCTGCATCAGTTCGGCGCGATCGCGGTGCTCGCGGCGGCGACCGTTCACGGGCAGCGGTTGAATTCCGCTCAGCGCGGCGCGATGGGAAAATCGTTATAGCCGCCGCCGTCGCCGCTATAGTCGAAGTGCCACCACTCGCGCGCGTAATTGTGGAAGCCTTGTTTTTCCATCGCATTCACCAGCAGCGCCCGCCGGCGTTTCGATTCCGTGGCGATATCGTCCGCTGCGGTGTGGCTTTTAAGGTCAAAACAATCGAAGCCGGTCCCCATGTCGATCGTATCGTCGGGCGCGCGCTCGGAAGCGGGCCCGATGCAGGCGCCATAATTCGCCGCCGGATCGAAATCGGCGGCGGGCGTTCGCGGAAGCGGCACGAGCGTGAGGTCGACCGCCTTGCCGATCGAATGGTTCGAGCGCGTGGCGATGTAGCCGAGCAAGAACAGATACGGTTTATGGGCGCGCGGAAAAAAGCGCTTGGTCGGGCCTTCCGGCTTGCCGTCGTCGGCCCAGGCGCGCATCGCGCGCACGGCGCGTACCGGCCGGTAGCAATCGTAGACCTTGAGCGAGAATCCTTTCGGCTCGAGCTCCGCCTGCACGCGCTGAAGCGCGCGCGCGGCGGGCTCCCGCAGGATGCATTCGGGCGCGTCGTAGCCGGGAAGCCTCGCGCCGGTGAAGTTGTCGGGCCCAGCGTATTTCATCTCCTGCAAGATCGCGGGCGCGACATCGCGGAGATATACGAAGCCCGTCGGCAGCGCGCTCTCGCCCGCGGCGGCGGTCGCTAGACACAAGGCCACCCAGGCGAGAAGTTTGGGCGCTATCCGCAGCGTTTTTTTCGCGGACAATTTCACCGCGCCCGTTCGGAGGCGATCGAAAGCTTGGAGATCGCCGTGTCGGTGTAGCGGGTGCCGGGATAGACGTCCTCGATGAAGAGCTGCACCCATTTGGCGCGGATCGGATGGTCGAGGGGGATCGTCTGCGTGCCCATCTTGTCCTCAAGCGGCAGCGTCAATTTTTCGCCCTCCGAAAAGACCGCGCGCAGGCGCCGCACGCGGGTGTTCTTGGCAAAGATGTCGGTGCTTTTCTGGTAGCCGTTCTGAAGGGTGACGGAGGCGATCTCGCGCATTGCATCGAACTCAATCGAAATCCATTCGGAGATGCCAAGCCCTGGCACGCCCTCGACCCAGGCGGTATTGGGATCGCCGAATAAATTCTGCACGCCGTACTGGTTCGCGCCCTGCGTCGGCAGCGCCGAGCTTGCGCAATAGCGATCGACGCCGGCGGCAACGCGGCGTTCGGCGCATGCCGTGTCCGAGCGCAACAGAATCGGGCGATCGTTCGTTTTCGCAACCACGGGGGCGGCGGCAGGCGGCGCAGGGAGGGGAGCAGCGCCGATAGTGGCGACCTGCGTTCCGCCCTCGGCCGGCGGCACCAGCACCACCTCGCTCAGGAGCGAGTTGCTGTCCCACGGCACCTGGCGGCGCTGGGTGCTCGCGACCACGTCGGGACGAACGCGCCGCATCAGCGTGCCGACTTCGAGGCCGGGGGTGGGCAGGTGCTTGAGCAATGCCGCGGTGTAGGGGCTGTTGCGGCCGTCGCCGTCGAGGGCGACGTTTTCGGGCTGGGTCGAATAGACGATCATCGTGCCGTCGCCGCTAATGAGGTCCCGCGCAAGCCCGCGGCCGACCGCGCCGGAGCGCGTCGCGCTTAGAGCGCCCGAAAGCGTGCGCGCGAGCGGATTGTCGCGGCAGGCGTCGAGGATCACGATGTCCGCAGCGTTGGCGGCGTCCATTTGCGCCAGAATCTGACCGAGCTCGATCGTCTCGAAGGCAAGATCCTTGGGATATTCGAGCTTGGCATCGATCGGCATCAGGTAGTTCTTGCCGGAAACCTGCAAGCCGTGTCCGGCGTAGAAGAACAGCGCGATCTTGGCGCTATCGAGCTTGCGCGCGAACAGCTTGAGTTTTTCCTCCATGTTGCGGCGATCGAGATCGCGGCCCTCGACCACATCGAAGCCGATCTTGCGCAAGGCGGCGGCCAAGTCCTCGGCGTCGTTCGGCGAATTTTTCAGCTTGTTGGCGTTGGCGTAATTGCCGTTGCCGATCACCAGCGCCACGCGGTCCGCCGCGCGAGCGGGCGCCGCGAGCAAGAGCAAAAGAGCGAGGAAAAGCAATCGGCGGGTCACGGCGGTCCCTGGATAGCGCATCATCGCATCAACGTCGCCGCTGGCCGCTTCGATGGCGAGAGAAGGCGGCGAATTTAAGCCGCCAGTCCCTGCTCGAGATCGGCGATGATGTCCTCGAAATCCTCGAGCCCGATCGAAAGCCGCACCACGTCGGGCCCGGCGCCGGCCTGGGTCTTCTGCACGTCGGAGAGCTGCCGGTGGGTGGTCGAGGCCGGGTGAATGATGAGCGAGCGGGTGTCGCCGATGTTTGCGAGATGCGAGAACAGCTTCACGTCGGAGACGAGCTTGATGCCCGCCTCGTAGCCGCCCTTCAGCCCGAAGGTGAACACGGCGCCCGAGCCCTTCGGCACGTAGCGCTTGGCGAGCTGATAGTAGCGGTCGCCCTTCAGGCCCGGATAGCTCACCCACGCCACTTGCTTGTGGCCGGCGAGATACTCGGCGACCTTCAGCGCATTGTCGCAATGGCGCTGCATGCGCAAGGGCAGGGTCTCGATGCCGGTGAGAAGCAAGAACGCATTGAACGGCGAGAGCGCGGGCCCGATGTCGCGCAGCCCCAGGACGCGGCAGGCGATGGCGAAGGCGAAGTTGCCGAAGGTCTCGTGCAGAATGATGCCGGAATATTCCGGCCGCGGTTCGGAGAGCATCGGATAGCGGCCCTCGCGCGACCAGTTGAAGGTGCCGCCGTCGACGATGACGCCGCCGATCGAATTGCCGTGGCCGCCGAGGAATTTCGTCGCCGAATGAATAACGATGTCGGCGCCGTGCTCGAACGGCTTGCAGAGATAGGGCGTGGCGAGCGTGTTGTCGACGATCAGCGGCACGCCGGCGCGGCGGGCGACGTTGCCGACCGCCTCGATGTCGGTGATCACGCCGCCGGGATTGGCGATCGACTCGATGAAAATCGCCTTGGTCTTGGGGCTGACGGCGCTCTCGAAACTCTTGAGGTCGTCGGGATCGGCCCATACCACGTTCCAGCCGAAATTCTTGAAGGCGTGATTGAACTGGTTGATGGAGCCGCCATAGAGCTTCTTCGAGGCGATGAATTCGTCGCCGGGCTTCAGCAACGTGTGGAAGGTGACCACTTGCGCGGCATGGCCGGAGGCGACCGCAAGCCCGGCGGTGCCGCCTTCGAGTGCCGCGACCCGCTCCTCCAGGACGGCGCAGGTCGGATTGGTGATGCGGGAGTAGATGTTGCCGAAGGTCTGCAGGCCGAACAGCGCCGCCGCGTGATCGACGTCGTCGAACACGAAGGAGGTGGTCTGATAGATCGGCGTGACCCGCGCGCCGGTGGTGGGGTCGGGCTGCGCGCCGGCATGGATCGCAAGCGTATTGAAGCCCGGCGTCCGCACCTCGCCCTTGGTCGATTGATCCATTGTACACCTACCCTGTGTGTATTTTTAATAATTTCAGCGATCCGACGCTATTTGTCGGACGGGCCGCTCGTCAACCGCCCGCCTTGTCGTCGCCGAGCTTGAGCCGCTGCACTCCACCCGGCAAGCGCTGGGCGCGCTTGGAAGAGAGGGTTCGCGTATTAACCCCAACCCAATTGATCTCGCCGGAAAGGCGGCCGTATTCGATCTTGGGGCAGCGATCCATCACCACCTTCATGCCGGCGGCCTCGGCCTTTGCCGCCACCCCGGCGTTGCGAATGCCCTGTTGCATCCAGAACACGTCCGGGCGGCGGGAGAGGGCGAGCGCCTCGTCGAGGATCGGCGGCACGCTCTCGGAGTTTCGGAAGACATCGACCATGTCGATCTTCTCCGGTACGTCGGCGAGCCTGGCGTAGGCCTTCTCGCCGCCGATATCCTGGCCGCCGCGGCCGGGGTTGATCGGGAAGATGCGATAGCCGCGCTCGGCCAGATACTTCACCACGAACATGCTCGGGCGATTGTCGCCCGGGCTCGCGCCGACGACCGCGATGTTCTTCACGGCGTTGAGGATGCCGCGGATGTAGCTGTCGTCGTAGCGATCGTGATTCATAGGGGACCGACGGCAACTAAATGCCGTCTCAACGGTCTTCCCACTTCGGATCGCGTTTCTCGATGAAGGCGAGAATGCCTTCCTCGGCGTCGCGCGCCATCATGTTCTCGGCCATCACCTTGGCGCCGTAGCGGTAGGCATCGGCGAGGTTGAGATCGCGCTGGCGGTAATAGGCTTCCTTGCCGATCTTTTGCACGTAGGCGGATTTCGCGGCGATGGCGTACGCGAGGCTCAAAGCTTCCTCGCGCTCGCGGCCCGCGGCGACCACGCGATTGACGAGGCCCATCTCGAAAGCACGTTTCGCCGAGACCATTTCGCCGGTGAGCAACATTTCGATCGCCTGATTGCTCGCGACCTTGCGCGAGAGCGCCACCATCGGCGAGGAGCAGAAGAGGCCGATCTGCACGCCGGGGGTGGCGAAGCGCGCGGCTTCCGAGGCGACCACGAGATCGCAGGAGGCGGCGAGCTGACAGCCGGCGGCGGTGGCCACGCCATGAACCGAGGCGATCACCGGCTGCGGCAGATGCACGATCTGCTGCATCATGCCGGCGCATTTCTCGAACAGCGCCGCGAAATAGGCGCGGCCGCGGTCGGGCTCGTTCCTGTGCGCGGTCATTTCCTTCAGGTCGTGGCCGGCGCTGAAGACCGGGCCGTTGCCGGCGACGATCACCACGCGCACCGAGCGATCCTTGGCGATGGCGTCGAATTCGCCGATCAAGGCCGCAAGCAAGGCCTCGGAAAGCGCGTTCCGCGCCTCGGGACGGTTCAGCGTAAGCGTCGCGACGCCGTCCTTGTCCTCGCGCAAGAGGACGGCGGAGCCCTCGGTGGGCAGGGCACGGGCGGGTTTCGACATTGTGGGCCCTTTGGCGGAAGCCTTTGCGTTTCCTCGCCGGCATTGTATCCGAATGGAGCGGTAAAGGAACCATCGGAAAGCGGGGCTGGTATGAAGGCGGTGAAGATGAGCGCAAGCGAACTCGAGGAGCGGCTCGCGCGCGATTTTCCGCAAGGAGGCTACGGCAAACGAATCCGGATCGAGGCCGTCGGGCCGATGACGGCGCGGCTCCGTTACACGGCGAACGAAAAGAACCTGCGCCCCGGCGGCACCGTGTCGGGGCCGACGCTGATGGGGTTCGCCGACGGCGCGGTTTACGTCGCGATCCTCGCCAATATCGGCTGGGTGCCGCTGGCGGTAACGACGAGCCTTACCATCAATTTTCTCAGGAAGCCCGCACCCGGCGATCTCATCGCCGAGTGCAAGCTGATCAAGCTCGGCAAGCGGCTCGCGGTCGGCGATGTGGCGTTACGCTCGGCGGGCGAAGACGGGCTCGTCGCCCACTGCGTCGCCACCTATTCGATCCCGCCTAATGAAAGTTAGGTCTAGGTACCCTAGCACCTATTTAATAACCCACTGATTTTGCTTAAAGATAGTTTCCTGCCAATCATTGACCTGGCGCCATCCGCCTTCTAAGACACGCGCGGATTTTTTTCGTGCGCCTCCGGCCGCGATCCCATCAACGGACAAGACGATGAAAACCTTTTCGGCCAAGCCCGCCGACATCCAGAAGAAATGGGTGCTGATCGATGCCACCGGCCTCGTGGTCGGCCGGCTCGCCTCGATCGTCGCGATGCGGCTCCGCGGCAAGCACAAGCCCAGCTACACCCCGCACATGGATTGCGGCGACAACGTCGTCGTTATCAACGCCGAAAAAGTGGTGCTGACCGGCAAGAAGCGTGACAAGAAAGTTTATCACCACCACACCGGCTTTCCGGGCGGCATAAAGACGCGGAGCGCCCGCTTCATCCTCGAGGGCAAATTTCCCGAACGCATCGTGGAGAAGGCGGTCGAGCGCATGCTCGACGAGGGGCCGCTCGCGCGCAAGCAGTTCGGCAATTTACGCGTCTACAAGGGTCCGAACCACCCGCACGAGGCGCAGAAGCCGGAAGCGCTCGATGTCGGAGCGCTCAATCCGAAGAACAAGAGGGTCGCCTGATGGCCGAGACCGTGCAATCGCTCGAAGGACTTTCCGCGTTGAAGCCAGGGACGCCGGAGGCGCCGAAATACGTACAAAAGCTCGACAAGCAGGGCCGCGCCTACGCCACCGGCAAGCGCAAGAACGCGGTGGCGCGCGTTTGGCTGAAGCCGGGCTCCGGGAAGATCGTCGTCAACACGAAAACGCTGGAGACCTATTTCGCGCGTCCCGTGCTGCGCATGCTGATCCAGCAGCCTTTCGCCGCTTCGAACCGCCAGGGCCAGTACGACGTGAACTGCCAGGTTTCCGGCGGCGGCCTATCGGGGCAGGCGGGGGCGCTTCGCCACGGCGTTTCGCGCGCGCTCACCTATTTCGAGCCGGATCTGCGCGGCGTCTTGAAGAAGGGCGGCTTCCTCACCCGCGATTCGCGCGTCGTCGAGCGCAAGAAGTACGGCCGCAAGAAAGCCCGCCGCAGCTTCCAGTTCTCGAAGCGCTAAAAATTTGCTCATAAGTTTACGCGAAGGGCGCATTTTGCATGCGCCCTTTTCGTTTGTATTTACCAAATACGGCAAGCAAATCGTAGCGCGCATTTGCGATTGTCGGCGGCAGGGGATCGCCACCGATGCCGCTGTTGTACGTTCCGACGATCTAC
>JBGPVT010000026.1:0-13266 GCA_041491825.1 Xanthobacteraceae bacterium
CGAGCCTGCGCAGCATATGCCCAAATGCACAATATGTCCGAGAAGTAGGAAACCTGGACGACTGTCATCTGATCGGCTCCCTCTAACCGATATTCCCCGGTTGGCCTGGGTCCCGAGCGTCAAAGTAGCCGTCACTGCGTGACAGTTACGCGACACCCGCCACTTTGTGGCGGGTGTCGCTATCTTTCCTCGACTTACTTCATCATGCCCATGGCTTTTTCCATTTGCATCGCGCAGCCCTTCTCATCTTTCTTCGCCATCATATCCTTGGCCATGCCCATCTCCTTCATGGCCGCGGCCTTCTTGGTGGCGTCTGTCATCTTCATCATGGAATCGTTCATTGCCTTCATGCTTGCCTCGGAGCAGTTCATGCCCGTCGTGGCACCGGGAGCTTGCGCAAGGGCCGGGGCAGCCGCGAGCAACGCGGCGGCGAGAGCGGCACAAGCGAGCGGATGGGTCATTTTCATTGGTGGCTCCTCTTGAGGGTTATTCATGATCGATTGATCACAACCCTATGAAACGCCCCAGTCACAAGTTTGGTTCCACGAAATTGCATCATTTTAAAGCGTTGATCACAAAAAAAGAGAGGAAATTCAATTATTTTAGTGATGGCCACATCCCCCGTTGGTAAGGGGAGCGGTCGTAAGTTCAATCCTCGCCGGCGGCAAAGCAACGACGACAATACTTTGCGACCATGATTATTGTGCGGACGGAGGGACTCCAACCCTCACGAGGTTCCCCTCAACGGATTATAAGTCCCATACGTCTACGCATCACTACTGAGGTCCGCTGTGGGTCATTAGCAGACATTACGGTGTGAGCTTGCGATGTCCGCTTTACTCCCGACAACGGACATTCATCGGCGCGCCCACGGCGGCATTTGGCCGGCCGTTTATGAGTCCACGCCCTGGATGGCGTCATTCCTGCGATACGGGCGGATCGGATTCCTGTGGCCACGATGCGGACGGCGCTGGATATTTTTTCAGCAGCCGATGCACGAGGTTCACGTGCTCGCTCTCCTCTTGCATGAATTCCGTCGCCATCCGCTTGATTTCCGGATCAAGCGTCGATTCCACGATCGAAGTAAAGAAGGCGAGCGCACGTTCCTCGCCCGGAAGCGCGAGTTGAAGCGCGTGCCATGGCGTCATCAGGTAATGCGCCGCGCCGAGGTCGCTTTCCTCGGGACTTTCGCCCCGTTTCCATTTCGCCATCCGTTGCGCGTGCGCGATCACATCGATGTCGCCTGCGAGCCGAAGGATTTCGTCGCGATGAATGGCCTCGGCCCGCGCCAGATCGCGAAATACGGCCACGAGCTCGGGATTGTTGTGGGTCTCCATCTGATCGGCGAGAACGTTGTAGCGATCGACCGCGTCCGCCTCGATCTGATAGGCGACCGCGAACAGATCGGCGAGGCTGGCGATTTTCGGCGCGTCCGCGAACTGGCTCACAGCTCGAATTCCTTCTCCAGCTCCGAGAGCTCGACCAGCGCCTGCCCGGTTTCCGGTGCATAAGGCTTGCGGTCGCCGCGATACAGAATGCCGATATTGAATCCATCGTCGGTCATGATCCGGCGCGCCGCCTTCGCGGGATCGTCGGTGGCGACGACCGGCGCCGGGTGCACGAGGTTTTTCCAGTTCTTCTCGTCGGGCCGGAAGGTGACGCAGGGGCTGAGAATCTCGACGAAGGAGAAACCGGGATGACGAATGGCCTCGACCAGGACCGATGCGGTCTCGTTCGGCTCGCCGGAGAAGCAACGGGCGATGAAGTTGGCGCCCGATGCCAGCGCGATCACCAGCGGATGGAACGGCCTGAGCCCGGTGCCGCCGGGCGACAGCGCGGTGTCGAATTCGGGCTCGGTGGTCGGCGAAGGCTGGCCCTTGGTCATGCCGTAAATGTGGTTGTCCATCACCACATAGGTCATGTCGACGTTGCGGCGGCAGGCATGCAGGAAATGGTTGCCGCCGATCGAGTAGCCATCGCCGTCGCCGCTCGCCACCACCACCGTCAAATCCGGTCGCGTCACCTTCAGTCCGGCGCCGACCGCCAGCGAGCGGCCGTGCACGCCGTGGAAGCCGTAGCAATTCGTATAGGCGGGGATGCGCGACGAGCAGCCGATGCCGGAGACGACGACGATCTGCTCGGGCGGAAGACCCAGTTCCGCGAACGCCCGCGTGAAAGACATCAGCACGTGATAATCGCCGCAGCCGGGACACCAGATCGGCTTGATGTCCGATTTGTAATCGGCGGGCTTGCAGGCAAGCCGCGTGTTTACGGTCGACATCAGGCCCTCCAATCCTTGATCGCACGATGAATTTCACCGGGCTTGATCGGCAACGGCCCGGGCCGATTGAGAACGCGCGTCGCGGCCGGCAAGTCGTAATGGGCCCTGAGGTAGCGGTGAAACTGCGCGCCATGACTCTGCTCGACGACGAGAACCCGCTTCTTGCCCCGGAGGGCCGCGGCGAACTGTTCGGGTCGAGCGGGAAACAACAGCCGCGGCGCGATGAGACTGACCTCGATGCCGTCTGCGGCCGCGCGGGCGATGGCTTCGCGGACGGCGCCGGTCACGGAGCCCCACGCGATCACGGCGAGATCGCCCGTTCCCTCGATGCTCGCCCAATGATCGCCGTAGTTGAAACGCTCCAGCTTGTCGCGACGCTTATCGAGTTGGATTTGATGGTCCGCGGCGCTGCTCGTCGGGATGCCGCGCTCGGTATGGGTCAGGCCGTCCGCCGTGTATTGCGCGCCGCGTATTCCGGGAATCGCCATCGGCGAAACGCCGTTGGCGGCAAGCGCGTAACGTTTATATTCCCCGGCCGCTTCGGCCGCCCTGGACCGCTGGCCGAGGAAGGCGATTTCGGCCGGCCGCTCGATGATCGCATGGTTCTGCCCGACGAACTGGTCCGACAACACGATCGCCGGCGTCTGCAGCGTCTCGGCGAGATAGGTGGCCCACTGCGTCGTGAACAGGCAATCGCCGACTGACTGCGGCGCCAGCACGAGATGGGGCGCATCGCCGTGACATCCATACACGGCGATGTTGAGGTCCGCCTGCTCGGACTTGGTCGGAATTCCCGTCGACGGGCCGCCGCGCATGACGTCGATGACGACGATCGGAATCTCGGCGGCGGTCGCAAGCCCGAGCGCCTCGATCATCAACGAGAGGCCGGGCCCCGAGGTCGCGGTCAAGGCCGGCGTGCCGCCATAGGACGCGCCGATGATCATGTTGATGGCGGCGAGTTCGTCCTCGGCTTGCAGCAGGACGCCCCCCACCTTGGCGAGATTGGGCGCCAGCCATTCGAGGATTTCGGTGGCGGGCGTGATCGGATACGCGGCCGCGAAGCGAATGCCGCCGCGAATGGCCCCGAGGGCCGCGGCTTCATTCCCCGACACCAGCCATTTTTTTTGGCTAGGGCCGGGTTTTGGCGGGGCAATCGGCCGCCCGAGATCGAGATCGCGCGCCGCGTCGTATCCGGCCTTCAGACTGGCGCGGCTCGCATCAATGGCGGCTTCTCCCTTTTCGGCAAACCGCTTTTCGAATAACGCCCAGAAATCGTGCTCGCCGAGGCCGAGCAGCTTGCCGGCAATCCCGAGCGCAATCATGTTGGGACGGCCGTCAGGGATTGCCTTCGCCATTTCCTTCAATGGAATGGCGGCGACGCGCGCGCCCGCCGCAACGATGCCTTTGGGCGGCTCGCCGCCCCGCGGATCACCGATCACAAGGCTTTGCGGCCCTACTTCGATCTCGGCGCCAAAGCGTTGTGCATTGAGCCAGTCAATGCCGATGAGAAGATCCAGATGGTCGGGCAGGCTCTCGACCGGGTGATCGGCGAGCCGCACCACGGCGGCGGCTTCACCCCCGCGGATTTGCGGTCCGACGGTGCGGATGAGCAGGCCTTGCCAACCCACGGCACCCGCCGCCTCGAGCAGGAGGCTCCCCGCCGTCAGCGCGCCCGCGCCGCCGCTTCCCACGAACGCGATCGAGAGGTTTTGGGCATTCGGCATGATCGCTCCTCCCTCTACCCACCCCAGACAACCCTCCGGCGAGAGCCAAGGCGTATTCAGGTACTAAAATGCAAATTTATTTTGAATTCCTTGTTCTAGATCAAGGCCGGAAAGAGAAAAGGCCCGAAAACTCAACAAAATTGGGCAAATCCACGAAACGCCCGCTCTAGCGGAAATAAGGCAAGCAAGGAGTGCATGCATGCGTAAAGAGCCGGTTCGCTGGGTGATGACGGGCAAGGGCCAGCCGCTGGCCCCGGTGAAATTCGACACGCTTTCTCCGGGACCCGACGAGGTGCTGGTCGAAATCGCCGGCTGCGGCGTCTGTCACACGGATCTCGGCTTCTACTACGACGGCGTGCGCACGAAGCATGCGCTTCCCTTGACGCTCGGGCACGAGATCAGCGGGCACGTGGTCGAGGCCGGGGCGAAGGTGACGCGGTGGAAGGGCCGGACGGTCATCGTTCCGGCGGTGATTCCGTGCGGCCAGTGCGATGCATGCCGGCGCGGCAAAGGGACTATTTGTCCCAATCAGAAAATGCCCGGCAACGATATTCATGGCGGCTTCGCCACGCACATTATCGTGCCGGCGCTGGGACTATGCGAAATCGACGAAGCGCGCCTGCAGGCGGCCGGGATCGATCTCGCGGATCTTTCGGTCATCGCCGATGCCGTCACCACGCCCTATCAGGCGGTGGTTCAGGCCGGGATCGAGCCCGGCGACCTCGTCATCGTCAACGGCGTCGGCGGCATCGGCGGATATGCCGCGCAGATCGCGACGGTGTTCGGCGGAGCCGTGGTCGCGATCGATGTCGACAACGAAAAACTCGCCGCCATTGCCGGACAAGGCGCGGCGCTGACCTTGAACGCGCGCGAAAAGACGCCGCGCGATTTGAAGGCGGCCATTCAGGACTTCGCCAAGAAGCGCGGCTTGCGGCAGACCGAATGGAAAATTTTTGAATGCTCCGGCACGCGCGCGGGCCAGGAGACGACGTTCAGCCTGCTCAATCACGGCGCCACGCTCGCCATCGTCGGTTTCACCATGGACAAGGTCGAGATCAGGCTTTCGAACCTGATGGCGTTTCACGCGCGCGCGATCGGAAACTGGGGATGCCCGCCGGAGCTCTATCCGCAGGCGCTCGAACTCGTGCTCGACGGCCGCGTCAAAGTTGCGCCTTTCGTCGAGAAGCACCCGTTAAGCGAGATCAACCACGTTTTTGAAAGAGCCCATGCCGGCGCGCTCAAGCGTCGCGCCGTTCTCGTTCCAGAGCATTGAGGAGACAATCATGAATTCGGAAGCCGTTCGCAACATCGCCGCCGGCAAGCGCGAAATGAAGGATCACAATCTCGTCGGCGAACAAATCCGTCTGACGGCATCGAAGGGCGTGCTCTACGAGAAACGGCCGGTCCGCGGAGAAGACGGGAAGCCCGTGGCCGATCTCTACAACGCGTGGATCACGCTGAATAACCCGGCGCAGTTCAACTCCTACACCACCGACATGGTCAAGAGCGCGATTCTCGCCTTCCGCGGCGCGAGTACGGCGCGCGACGTCGTCGCCGTGGTCTTCACCGGAATCGGCGACAAAGCTTTTTGCACCGGCGGCAACACCAAGGAGTACGCCGAGTATTACGCCGGAAATCCCCAGGAATATCGCGGCTATATGCGTCTCTTCAACGACATGGTCTCGGCCATCCTCGCTTGCGACAAGCCGGTGATCTGTCGCGTGAACGGCATCCGCGTCGGCGGCGGACAGGAAATCGGCATGGCCTGCGATTTTTCGATCGCGCAGGACCTCGCCCGCTTCGGCCAGGCGGGCCCCAAGCACGGCTCGTCGCCGATCGGCGGCGCGACCGACTTTCTTCCCGTCGTGGTTGGCGCCGAACGCGCAATGGTCTCGTGCGTTTTGTGCGAACCGTTCTCCGCGCACGAAGCCTATTTCATGGGGATGCTGACGGACATTGTTCCGGCGCTCAAGGTGGACGGCAAGTTCGTCGCCAACCCCTTGGTGGAGACGGGCCGCATGACCGACGAATACGGCCGCTATGTCTTCGGCAAGAGCAAAACCGGCGAAGCGCTGAAGGCGGGCCAAGAATTGATGAAACGCGGCACCGTCGATCTCGGCCTGCTCGACGAGAAGGTCGAAGGTCTCTGCAGCAAGCTGCTCTACACCTTCCCCGATTGCACCACGAAGACGATCGAGGAATTGCGCAAGCCCAAGCTCGATGCGTGGAACCGAAACAAGGAAAATTCGCGCGCCTGGCTCGCCCTCAACATGATGACGGAGGCGCGCGCCGGGTTCCGCGCCTTCAACGAAGGCACGCGTGAAACCGGCCGCGAAGCCGACTTCGTGGCGCTGCGCCGTGCGCTGGCGGCCAATACGCCGTGGTCCGACGAGCTCACTGAGAGCATTCAACCGCGGACGCGCAAGCCATGAACACGTGTCTGAAGGTCTGGTTCGAGGCGGAAGGGCGGCTCTTGCGCCTTCGCCTGAGCCGGCCGAAAGCGAATTTGATCGACGCCGAGATGATCGCGGCCCTCGATGCGGCGCTCGTCGAGCACCTGAAAAATCCGTCGCTCGCGGCGGCGCTGCTCGATGCCGAAGGCCCGCATTTTAGCTTCGGCGCCAGCGTCGAGGAACATCTGCCGGCCCGGTGCGCGGCCATGCTGCAGGGAATTCATCGGCTCGTCATGCGGCTCGTGGAATCGCCGGTTCCGGTGCTCGTCGCCGTGCGCGGCCAATGTCTCGGCGGCGGGCTTGAGGTGGCGCTGGCCGGCCACCTGATATTCGTCGCCCCCGACGCGGTACTCGGCCAGCCGGAGATGAAGCTCGGCGTGTTCGCGCCGGCCGCCTCCTGCCTGTTACCCGAGCTCGTCGGTCCCGCGCGGGCGATCGATCTGCTCCTGTCCGGACGGAACGTCAGCGGCGCCGAGGCGGCGACGATGGGCATGGCATGCGCGATGGCGGCCGATCCCGAGCGCGCGGCGTTGGACTATTTCGACCAGCATCTCAAGCCGAAAAGTTCGAGTTCGCTCCGCTATGCCGTCAAGGCGGCTCGCCTCGATTATGCGGCGCGCGTCAGGGCGAAGATCGCGTCGGTCGAACGCACATATCTCGACGAGCTGATGAAAACGCATGACGCGGTGGAAGGCCTCGAAGCCTTCGTCGGGAAGAGGGCGGCGCAATGGCAACATCGCTGAACGGACCCAAGACTTCCGGCATCGTCGCGCGCGCGCAAGCGCTGTTCGACGATCTCACCTTCACCTCGGCGCGCCAGTGGAAAGCGGCGGATCCGAGCCGCAAGGTCGTCGGCTATTTGCCGATCTACGTGCCGCGCGAGATCATTCACGCCGCCGGCTTCCTGCCGCTCGGCATCGTCGGCGGCGGCGACCAGCTCGAGGTGATTCACGGAGACGCCTATTACCAGAGCTACATCTGCCGGATTCCGCGCTCCACCATCGAACTTGGCGTTTCCGGACGGATCGACTTCGTCGACGGCATGCTGTTCCCCTCGATCTGCGACGTCATCCGCAATCTCTCGGGCATGTGGAAGATGATGTTTCCGAACGTCTACGTTCGATACTTCGACGTGCCGCAGAACTACCGGGACGATATCGGCGGCAGCTATTACGTCAACGAGCTCGCGGAGCTCATACACGATCTCGGCAAGCTGCGCGGCAAGCCGATCACCGACGACGAGTTGCGCAATTCAATCGCGGTCTACAACGAGAACCGGCGGCTGGTGCGCGAGCTCTATAAATTCCGCGCCGAGCGTCCCTGGCAGGCGCCGGCGGCCGAGGCCTATCTCGTGCTGCGCGCGGGGCTGGTGCTGCCGGTCGAAGAACATTCGGCGATGATCCGCGACTATCTGGCCGCGGTCAGGAACGAGGAGCGGCCGCGGCGCGACAACTGCCGCGTCGTGCTCACCGGCGTATTTTGCGAGCAGCCTCCGCTCAATTTGATCAAATCGCTCGAGCTCGCCGGCTGCTACGTGGTCGACGACGATCTGCTGCTGGTCACTCGCTGGCTCACCGCCGACGTCCCGACGGAAGGCAAGCCGCTGGAGAATCTGGCGCGCACTTTCCTGCATCAGTCCGAATCGACCGCGGCGAAATACGAGCCCGATCTGAAGGAGAAGGGGCAGCATCTCGTTCGGGCGGTACGGCGCTCGCGGGCCGAGGGCGTGATCTTCGCCTGCCCGAGCTTCTGCGATCCGGCGCTGCTCGAGCGGCCGATGCTGCAGCACGTGCTGAAGGACGCCGAGATTCCCTACATCGCATTCAAATACGCGGAAAATTCCGGCCAGATGCAGCCGATCCGCGAGCAGGCCGGAACGTTCGCCGATTCAATCAAGCTATGGAGCGGAGCATGACGATCATTGTCACCCCCAAGGCCGGGCCCGCCAAGGACATCGAAAAGGATGCCTCCATGGTGAAGCAGAAGGAGATGATGGCCGCCCATTACGACCGGCTGACGAACGTGCCGCAGACGGGCGAGAAGGTGTGCGCCACGTTCGTGCCCGGCAATCTCAACGAGCTGATCATGTGCTTCGACCTCGTGAACAACCTGCCCGAGGTCAATGCGATTCAGAGCGGCTTGCGCAGGCAGTCGGGTGCCTATGTTCTCGAGGCGGAGAAGATCGGCCACTCGGAGGACGTCTGCACCTACGTCAAATCCGACATCGGCATGATGGCCAAAGGCAACATCGGCCCCAACGGCAAGAAGATGCCGGACCCCGACGTGCTGCTGCTTACCTATACCGGCTGCTTCACCTTCATGAAATGGTTCGAGCTCCTGCGCGAGCAATACAAGTGCGAAACGATCATGCTGCATACGCCCTACATGGGCGACGGCAAGATCACCAAGAATATGACCGACTACATGGTCAAGCAGCTGAAGGAAGAGGTGATCCCCAAGCTCGAGCGGGTTTCCGGGGTCAAGTTCGATATCGACCGGTTGCGCGAGAACCTGAAGAAATCGGCGCGGGCCGAGGACGACCTCGTGCGCGTGTTGCAGAGCGCGAAGCACAAGCCGTCGCCGATCGACGCGTATTTCGGCGGAATTTATTATATCGGGCCGATCTTCGGCGCCTTCCGGGGCACCGACGACGCCATCGACTATTACAGTTTCCTGCGCGCCGAAGTCGAGGAGCGCATCGCCGCCGGCAAAGGACCGGTTACGCCCGACGGCGACATGGGCAAGGAAAAATATCGCCTCGTCGTCGAGGGGCCGCCGAATTACACCAATTTCCGCCAGTTCTGGAAAATGTTCTACGACGAAGGCGCCGTCGTCGTCGCCTCGACCTACTCCAAGGTCGGCGGCGTCTACGATCTCGGCTTCCGGCACGACCCGAACAAGCCGCTGGAAACGCTCGCCGAGTATTGCCTCGGCGTCTACACCAATCGCAGTCTGCCGATGCGGATCGACATGCTGGCGAACTACCTCGACGAATACGAGGCCGACGGCCTGCTGATCAATTCGATCAAGAGCTGCAACAGCTTTTCCGCCGGCCAGCTCCTGATCATGCGCGAGGTGGAGAAACGCTCCGGCAAGCCCGCGGCCTTCATCGAATCCGATCTCGTCGATCCGCGCTATTTCTCGGCCGCCAACATCAAGAACCGGCTCGAGAGCTATTTTCAAATGATCGAACAAAAGCGCGCCAGCGGGCGCGCGGCCGCCTAAAGGAGCCTGCATGAAGACCTACGTCGGCATCGATCTCGGTTCGACCACCACCAAAGCGGTTCTCCTCGACGAGGACCGCGCGGTGATCGGCCGCGGCATCACCAATTCGCGCTCGAACTACAGCACCGCCGCGCGGGTTGCGAGCGAAGAGGCTCGCATCGACGCGCGCTTCACCCTGTTCCGCCGGGCGCTGAACGCGGGCGGCGGCAAGAGCGGCGAGCTCGACGAGTTCCTCGGCGCGCTCGAACGCTCCTTCCGACTCCTGCAATTCCTCGAGCAGCTCGGCGATCTCGAGGAAACCTGCCGCGGCCAGGTCAAGGGCGAGCGATTTGCCAAGGTCGAGGACGCGGTCAAGGAGGCAATCGTCGAGGTCTTCAAGCGTCTGCGTGAGGAAGCGCCGTCGCTCTATGCGCCCGGCGCCAAGCGCAAATCGGATTTCTTCCGCGATATCGCGGGCTCGAGCTACCATGCGCAGGCCGAGGAAGTCGCGCGGGCGGCGGCAATTCCCTATGAGCTCCTGCTCAATGTCTATGACAAATCGATCATCGAGGTGGAGAACCGGCCGCCGTCGGGCGGCTTGAGCGACAAGTTCCGCCAGGCGCTCGCCCGCGTTCTTGCCGCCGATAGCGCGATCAAGACCGGGTCCACCGACGTTCCGAAAACGATCGAGAAAACGCTCGATATCGATCTCGAGGAGACCTATCTCGTCGGCACCGGTTACGGCCGTGTGACGCTGCCGTTCTCCAAGGAGCACATCCGCTCGGAGATTCTGTGCCACGGCCTCGGCGCGCACATGATGTATCCGAATACGCGGACCGTCCTCGACATCGGCGGCCAGGATACCAAGGGCATCCAGATCGACGCCAACGGCATTGTCGAAAATTTCCAGATGAACGACCGCTGCGCGGCCGGTTGCGGGCGCTATCTGGGCTATATCGCCGACGAAATGAACATGGGCCTGCACGAACTCGGGCCGCTGGCGATGAAATCCAATCGTCCCGCGCGCATCAACTCGACGTGCACCGTGTTCGCGGGCGCCGAACTCCGCGATCGCCTGTCGCTCGGCGAGAAACGCGAGGACATTCTGGCGGGGCTCCACCGCTCCATCATCCTGCGGGCGATCTCGATCATTTCGCGATCGGGCGGGGTCACCAGCGAATTCACCTTTACCGGCGGCGTGGCCAAGAATGAAGCCGCCGTACGCGAGTTGAAGAAAGTCATCAAGGAAAACTACGGCGACGTCACCATCAACATCGATCCCGAGTCGATCTACACCGGGGCGCTCGGCGCGGCGGAGTTCGCCCGCCGCGCTCATCTCGAGCAGGCGGAGGGAAGGGCAGCATGACCATTGCGGCTGGCATCGACATCGGCACCGGAGTCGTCAAGGCGGCGCTGTTCCGGGTTGAGAGCGGTAAAACCGATTGGCTATCACGCGCCACGCTTCGCATCCGGCAGCGCGACCCGATGGAGTTGGCGCGGATCGCCTACGATCAAATACTCGCGAACGCGAAGCTCACGGAGAAAGACGTCGACTACGTAGCGACGACCGGCGAAGGCGAGGGCGTGCCCTTCCACACCGGCCATTTCTATTCGATGACGACGCACGGACGCGGGGCGATCTATCTCGATCCCGAATCCAGGGCGGTCCTCGACGTCGGCGCGCTGCATGGACGCGCGATCAGCGTCGACGAACGCGGCAAGGTCTTGACCTACAAGATGACCAGTCAGTGCGCATCGGGTTCGGGACAGTTTCTCGAGAACATCGCGCGCTATCTCGGAATCGCGCAGGACGAGATCGGCTCGCTGTCGCGCCAATCCGACAATCCCGAGATCGTCAGCAGCATCTGCGCCGTGCTCGCCGAGACCGACGTGATCAACATGGTTTCGCGCGGCATCTCCGCTTCCAACATTCTCAAAGGCATCCATTTGTCGATGGCCGGCCGGCTATCCAAACTCCTGAAGTCGATTGGCACGAAACAAGGCACGGTGATGATGACGGGGGGCCTCGCTCTCGACAGCGGACTGGTCGCGGCGCTGATCGAAGATGTCGCCAAGATGAAGGAGATGAAGACGACAATTCGCAGCCATCCGGATTCGATCTACGCCGGCGCGATCGGCGCCGCGCTGTGGGGGGCATTCCGGCACGATAAACTCGCCGCGCTCGGCTCCGTGCCGCGCGCGGCCTGAAACGCGGAGACGACAATGGCGTTGATGATCAATGATGCATGCACCGCTTGCGATGCTTGCGAGCCGGTATGCCCGAACAAGGCGATCACGGCCGGCAACCCGATGTATGTCATCGATCCGCTGAAGTGCACCGAATGCGTCGGCGCCGAGGACGAGCCGCAATGCAAGCTGGTCTGTCCGGCGACGTGCATCGTCGAAAATCCCGATTGGGTCGAGAGCAAGGAAGACCTGCTCGCCAAATATCAACAATTGCACACATGAGGCGGCGATGAGTTTCACCAACCGCGTCAGCCGAACGCTGCATGACGAGCATCGCGCGACTGTCGCTTTGATGGAGCGGCTCGAGCAGCTGATCGCGCGTCACAAGCGCGGCAGCCCGCCGGATACCGCCGACCGCGGCGTTATTCAGCTGTTTTCGGATCTTTCCGTCGGCCTCGAAACGGAAGTCGAGCGCCATTTTACCTTCGAGGAAGACCACCTTTTTTCCTATCTGCGCGCGATCGGCGACGAAGCCATCGGCGCGCATCTGACCGACGAGCACCTGGCGATACGGCCGCTCGGCAAGCGCGTGGCCACGCTCGCGCGCGAGGCATCCGCCAACGGGTTCGATGCAGCCAAGTGGAACGAGTTCCGCGGGCTCGGCGAGGAACTGTGCGAGCGCATGCTGGCGCACGTGCAGAAAGAAGAAATGGCGCTGTTGCCGCTGCTCGAGGAAAACATGGACGCCGACACCGAAGCCCGTCTCTATCGAGAATATTCTGAAATCGCCTGAGGTCTTGCGATGAAGTCGTCTTCCGCTGCAAATCGCGATGTCCGCCGTCTCGGCGTCGATGACGTGGAGACGGTGATCGAGATCGATCGCGCCCACGCCGGGCGCGCTCGCCGGCATTTTTTCGAGAAGTTGTTCGCGACGGCGAAAGCCCGGCCCGACGATTTTGTTTGCCTCGGCATCCACCGGGCCGGCGCCTTGCAGGGCTTCGCGATTGCCCGAATTCTCCGGGGCGAGTTCGGCCGCGAAAACGCGGTGGCGGTGCTGAATGCCGTCGGGGTCGAACTGCAAAGCCAGGAACGCGGGATCGGCCACGCGCTGATGGGCGCGCTGATCGAGAACTTGCGCGCAATGGGCGTGGGTTCCCTGCAATCGCAGGCCGACTGGACCAGTCACGATCTACTGCATTTTTTCGACACGTCCGGCTTCACGCTGGCTCCGCAACTCGCCCTGGAGCGGTCGGTCAATGAGCTCCTGGAAGAGACGAGCGAAGAGATATGAGAGCAACGGAGTTCAGGCGATGATCGGGCGCAAGCGCATGACGATCCCGAAACGCATCGGGGGCGCCGCGGAAATCAACTACGGCGGTTTGCCGGCTCCCGATTTCGGTCCGCTCGCACGCGACCG
>JBGPVT010000027.1:0-13208 GCA_041491825.1 Xanthobacteraceae bacterium
CGGGAAAGACGGCAACGGCATCGCCGGGAAAGCCCGACCGCACCAGCGCCGCCGCCGCCCGCGCCGCGATCGAGCGGGCGGTCGAACTCGCGGGCGCCGGAAAAGTCTCCGCCATCGTCACCAACCCGATTGCGAAGTCCGTGCTGTACGAGGCCGGATTCGAATTTCCGGGCCACACCGAATACCTCGCGCATCTCGCGGCGAAACGAGGCGGAGCAACGCCGCGCCCGGTCATGATGATCTGGTGCGAGGAACTCGCGGTCGTGCCGGCGACCATCCACGTGCCGCTGAAGGAGGTGCCGGCGCTGTTGAGCGCCGACCTCATCGTCGAGACGGGCCGGATCGTCGCGCATGAACTCGCGCGGCGCTTCGGCATCGTGCGCCCGCGTCTTGCCGTATGCGCGCTCAACCCCCATGCCGGCGAGGAGGGACGCCTTGGCCGGGAAGAGATCGAAATCATCGGGCCGGCGATCGCGCGGCTCGTGAAGGAAGGGATTGCTGCCAGCGGGCCGCATCCCGCCGACACGCTCTTCCATCCGGAGGCGCGGCAGCGTCACGACGTGGTGATCGGCATGTATCACGACCAGGTGCTCGCCCCGATCAAGGCGATCGCGTTCGACCACGCCGTCAATGTCACGCTCGGGCTTCATTTCGTGCGCACCTCGCCCGACCACGGCACGGCGTTCGATCTCGCCGGCACAGGCCGCGCCAATCCCGCGAGCCTCCTCGCCGCGCTGAAGCTCGCGGAGCGCCTGGCCACGGCCGAGGCCGCCGTCGCGGCAAAATGACGGATCTGCCGCCGCTGCGCGAGGTCGTCCGCCGTTTCGAGCTGCGGGCGAGGAAATCGCTCGGGCAGAACTTCCTCCTCGACCTCAACCTCACCGCCCGCATCGCGCGCGCGGCCGGGCCGCTCGCAGGCGTCACGGTCATCGAGATCGGCCCCGGCCCCGGCGGGCTCACCCGCGCGCTGCTCGCGGAAGGCGCAAAACGTGTCGTCGCGATCGAGCGCGACCGGCGCTGCGTCGCGGCACTCGAAGAACTCGCCGAAACTTATCCCGGGCGCCTCAAGGTGATCGAGGGCGACGCGCTCGACTTCGATCCCTCCGCCCATCTCGACGCCGGCCCCGCGCGCATCGTCGCCAATCTTCCCTACAACATCGCGACCGCACTTCTCGTGCGCTGGCTTTCCGTCGAGCCGTGGCCGCCCTATTACGATTCGCTAGTGCTGATGTTCCAGCGTGAAGTGGCTCTCCGCATCGTCGCCAGACCCGGCGACGAAAGCTACGGGCGCCTCAGCGTATTCACGGGCTGGCGCACCGAAGCGCGGATTCTCTTCGACGTGAATCCGTCCGCCTTCGTGCCGCCGCCGAAGGTCACCTCCTCGATCGTCCGGCTCGTTCCGCGCGCGAGCCCACTCCCCTGCGCCCGCGCCATGCTCGAGCGCGTGACCGCTGCCGCTTTCGGCCAGCGCCGCAAGATGCTGCGCGCGAGCCTGCGCACGCTCGGTACCGATCCCGCAACCTTGCTCGCACGCGCGGGCATCGATCCGACGAAGCGCGCCGAGGAAATCGATGTTGCCGGATTCGTTGCGCTTGCCAACGCGCTTGCTAAGGTCGAACCAAATCCGCGGGCGCCGGGGAGCGAACATGAGCCGCATGAAGCGTGAAGTATTCAACGACTATGGCGTTCCGCTGTGCGAAGCGGTGGGCGAGGTGCCTTCGCCGAAAGGCAGCGAAGTGCTCGTGCGCGTCGGGCATTGCGGCGTCTGCCATTCCGACATCCATCTGCACGAGGGCTATTTCGATCTCGGCGGCGGCCGCAAGCTCGAACTCGCGGGCGGGCGTACGCTCCCCTTCACGCTCGGCCATGAAATCGAAGGCGCGATCGAAGCGGCCGGCCCCGACGCCAAGGACGCGCGCCCGGGCCGAAAGGTCGTGGTCTATCCATGGATCGGTTGCGGGGCTTGCGCGTTTTGCGCGCGCGGCGAGGAGCATCTGTGCCTGAAGCCGCAACAGATCGGCATTCAGGTCGACGGCGGCTATGCGACGCATGTGATGGTGCCGCATCCGCGTTATCTCTTCGATTACGACCCGATCCCGGCGGCGCTTGCCGGCACCTATATGTGTTCCGGCGTCACCGCCTATTCGGCGGTGGAGAAGCTGGGCAGCGCCGCGGACTATCCGGTGCTCATCATCGGCCTCGGCGGCGTCGGCATGATGGGATTTTCATTCATCAAGGCGCGCTCGAAACATCCGCCGATCGTGGTCGAGATCGACGCGAAAAAACGTGAATACGCACTCGCCAACGGCGCCGCCGCCGCCTTCGATCCGAACGATCCGGGCTCGCGCAAGGGCATCATGGCCGCGAGCAATGGCGGCGTCCTCGGCGCGATCGATTTCGTCGGCTCCGAGAAGTCGGCGACGCTCGCTTTCGGCTCGCTCACCAAGGGCGGCAAGCTCGTGCTCGTCGGACTGATCGGCGGCGAGATGAAGATCCCTGTGCCGACCTTCCCGCTCAAGGGCGTTTCGATCCTCGGCAGCTATGTCGGCTCGCTCGCCGAAGCCAAGGCGATGCTCGCGCTCGTGCGCGCGGGCCGCGTGCCGCCGATTCCCGTCTCGACGCGGCCGCTCGCCGAGGCGCAAGCCGCACTCGACGATCTCCGCGCCGGCAAGACCGTCGGCCGCACGGTGCTCGTGCCCTAAAATTAGAGCTTGGCCTGCAAATCGCGCACGAAAGCGGAAAGTCCCGTTTGCCGCGCGCGCTTCAGCCGCTCGGCGGCGACGATCGCGCGGAGTTCGGCGAAAGCCCGCTCCAAATCGTAATTGATGATGACGTAGTCGTACTCGCGCCAGTGGCTCATTTCCCTTCCCGCCTCCGCCATCCGGCGGCGGATCACGGCTTCGGAATCCTGCGCGCGGCTCTTGAGCCGGCGGCCGAGCTCGGACACCGACGGCGGCAGCACGAAGACGGTCACGAGGTCGCTGCCGACCTTGCGCCGGAGCTTGTTCGCGCCCTGCCAATCGAGATCGAAGAGGACATCCTTGCCGGCGGCGAGCGCGCGCTCGACCGGCGCGCGCGGCGTGCCGTAACGATGACCGAAGACATCCGCCCATTCGAGCAGGTCGCCGCCGCGGATCATGGCTTTGAACCGATCGGCGCCGATGAAATGATAATGACGGCCGCCGACCTCGCCCGGCCGGCGCGGACGCGTGGTGACGGAGATCGAAAGCTCGATGGATTTGTCCTCCGCGAGCAGGAGGCGCGATAGCGTCGTCTTGCCCGCTCCCGAAGGCGAGGACAGCACCAGCATCAACCCGCGGCGCGTAACCGCGCGGACGCGGCGCTTGCCGCCGTTCGCCTTGCGGGATTTTTTCGGTTTGCGCTTGTTCATTCGATGTTTTGCACCTGCTCGCGAAACTGGTCGACCGCCGCCTTGAGGTCGAGCCCGATGGCGGTGAGCGAGATGTCGTTCGCCTTCGCGCACAGTGTATTCGATTCGCGGTTCAGCTCCTGCGCGAGGAAATCGAGCTTGCGCCCGACCGGCCCACCCTCGGCGAGCAACTTCTGCGCCGCCTCGACATGCGCCGTCAGCCGGTCGATCTCCTCGCGCACGTCGGCCTTGGCGGCGAGCAGGATCGCTTCCTGGTAGAGGCGGTCGGCATCGAGCTTTTCGCCGGTGCCGACGATCGACTTGACCTGCTCGGCGAGGCGCGCCCGGATCGCCTCCGGGGTGCGCGCGGGAGACGCCTCGGCGACCGCGGTCAGCCGGGCGATCTCGACGAGCCGCGCCTCCAAGACGCGCGAAAGTGCTGCGCCCTCGTTCCGGCGCGCGCTCACGAGATCGGACAGTGCCGCTTCGAATCCGGCGGCGACGGCGGCTTCCGCTGCGCGGCGTTGGCCTTCGCTTTCTTCCGCTTCCGTGATTTCCATGACGCCCTTCAGCCCGAGGATTCCGTCGAGGCTGGGCGGCCTCGCATCGACGCGCTTGGCGATTCTGCGGATCGTCTCGAGGAGGGCCGCGAGCACCTCCTCGTTCACGCGCACCGCCGGTAGGCCGCCGTTCCGCTCGACGCTCAGCGTCGCCGAGATGTTGCCGCGCGCGAGGTGACGCGCGGCGCTCGCGCGCGCCGGCACTTCGATCGCGTCCCAGCCTTGCGGCAGGCGCAAACGCAGATCGAAGCCCTTCCCGTTGACGGATTTCAGTTCCCAGGCCCAGTGATAGCCGCCCGCCGACCCTTGCGAGCGGGCGAAGCCGGTCATGCTTGCGAGCGGCATCGAAGCCAATTCCCGGCTGATCGTTTAGAGCACAATCGCTCTAGGTTGAGTCAGCACGCGCCCCAACATTTTACTGAAGCATGATCTTTTCTGAAAACCGGTTCCCACTTTTCAGGATCATGCTTTGAGACGGCGCGGACCTTAACCGCGCAGCCGTAAGCGCTCAAGTCCGGGCTATTGTTTTTGGCTCGTGCCTTGCGCCGGCGGGGTCGCGGCCGACTGTCCCGCCCCGTCGGTCTTTTTCGCGGTCTTTTTCTTCTTCTGGTTCGTGACCACCGTGCGCGGCGAAGTCAACGGCGCTACTGCCGCCGCCGGCTGCGGCTTGGTTTGCGGCACCGGGGTGGAAGGCGCCGCCGGCGGCACCGGCTGATCCTGAGCGTTCTGCATCGGATCCTTCGCCTGCTCCTTGGGCTGCTCCTGCGGCAGCCGCTGCGCGGCCGCAGGAACGGGTTGGGCGGCGGAATCCGGTTGTTGTTTTTCGATTTCGCGCCAGCGCGCGACGTTCTTCGCGTGCTGATCGATATTTTCCGAGAAGACATGGCCGCCGGAGCCGTCGGCGACGAAATAGAGGTCGCGGGTGCGGGCGGGATGCGCGGTTGCTTCGAGCGAAGCGCGGCCGGGATTGGCGATCGGCCCCGGCGGCAGCCCGTCGACCTGATAGGTATTGTACGGATTGGGCTCGTCCATCTCCGTGCGCAGAATCGGCCGGCCGAGGGCGCCCTTGCCGCCCATCAGCCCGTAGATGATGGTCGGGTCCGATTGCAGCCGCATGCGCTTGTTGAGCCGGTTCACGAAGACGGCGGCGACGCGCGGGCGCTCGTCGGTCTTGCCGGTTTCCTTTTCGACGATCGAAGCGAGGATGATGAATTCATCCACGCTCTTCAGCGGCAGATCGGACGCGCGGCGCTCCCAGATCTCCTGCACGAGCCGCCGTTGCGAGGCCGCCATGCGCTGCAGAACCTGGTCGCGCGTGGTGCCGAGCGTCACCTTGTAGGTTTCCGGGAGCAAGGTGCCTTCCTTCGGGATTTCGCCCACCTCGCCGGTCAAAACACTGGAATCGCGCACCCGCTGCACGATCTGCTCGCTGGTGAGGCCTTCGGGTATCGTCACCTGATGCTGGATCGAGCGCCCCTCGACGATGGCGGCGAGCACGTCGCGCATGCTGGCATGGGGCTCGATCAGATACTCGCCCGCCTTCATCTCGTCGGTGACGCGAAGCACGACGGCGCCGGCGACGAACGGAAAGACCTGATCGATGATGCCCTCGCGCTTGAGCGTCTCGGCGATTTCGCGGATTCCCTGGCCGCGTTGAATCAAGATGGTGCGCTCGCGCTCCAGCGGTCCGGCCGCGGTGAGCTTGCCCCGGCCGAGATAGAGCGTGGCGCCGCCCGCGAAAATGAGAAGCAAGAGGCCGGTGAAGATCGCGTTGCCGATGATCACGAGCGGATTGCGCGCGCGCCGGGAAGGCGGCGGCGGCAGCTGGTCGGGAACGAGCGCCTGACGCGGACTGCGCGGCTGCACGACCGGCCGGCGCTCGGAATAAAACTCGCCGGTGTTCCGGGGGCTCTGCGGTCCCTGTTGATCGCCCGGCATTCGTTCGCGCTTCCGTGGTGAATGATTGCGAAACCGATCGGTCGGGTTCGCCTGCTCCATGGGTACAGGCTTTGGCCCGAAGTGTCGACTTCGGACCTCGCGTAACCTAGTGCCCCGAACCCGAAGTTCGCACACACCTTGCCGCAAGCTCGATTGCGAACTTCGGAATCGAGACACTAGCGGCAATTATGGCGAAAACGCGAAAAGGGCGCGTCAGCGTCCGTTCAGCCGGCGGAACACGAGCGAAGCGTTGGTGCCGCCGAAGCCGAATGAATTCGACAACACCGTGTTGATCTCGCGCTTGCGCGGGGTGTGCGGTACGAGATCGATCGGCGTCTCGACCGAGGGGTGATCGAGATTGATCGTGGGCGGAATGATCTGGTCGCGGATCGCGAGCACCGAGAAGATCGCCTCGACGGCGCCGGCGGCGCCCAGAAGATGGCCGGTCGCGGATTTCGTCGAGGACATCGAGATGCGGCCGGCCGCGTTGCCGACGATGCGCTGCACGGCGTTCAACTCGATCTCGTCGCCCATCGGCGTCGAGGTGCCGTGGGCGTTGATATAGTCGATTTCCGCCGGCGCGATCCCGGCGCGCTTGATCGCCATCGCCATGCAGCGCTGCGCGCCGTCGCCGTCGGGCGCGGGCGCGGTGATGTGATGGGCGTCGCCCGAAAGCCCGTAGCCGATGAGCTCGGCGTAAATCTTGGCGCCGCGTGCCTTGGCGTGCTCGAACTCCTCGAGCACCACGACGCCCGCGCCCTCGCCCATGACGAAACCGTCGCGATCCTTGTCGTAGGGGCGCGAGGCTTTTTCGGGCGTGTCGTTGAAGGAGGTCGAAAGCGCCTTGCAGGCGCAGAAGCCCGCGACCGAGAGCCGATTGACGGGCGACTCGGTGCCGCCCGCGAGCATCACGTCGGCATCGCCGAGCGCGATCATCCGCCCGGCGTCGCCGATCGCATGCGCGCCGGTCGAGCAGGCGGTGACGACCGCATGGTTCGGGCCCTTCAGGCCGTGGGCGATGGAAACGTAGCCGGAGGCAAGATTGATGAGGCGGCCCGGAATGAAGAACGGCGACACGCGCCGCGGCCCTTTTTCCTTCAGCACCAGCGCGGTCTCGGCGATGCCTTCGATGCCGCCGATGCCGGAGCCGATGAGCACGCCGGTGTTGGCTTGATCTTCCGGGCTTTTCGGATGCCAGCCCGCGTCCTCGATCGCCTGGCCCGCGGCCGCCATCGCGAAGATGATGAAATCGTCGACCTTGCGCTGATCTTTCGGCTCCATCCATTTGTCGGCAAGGAACGAGCCGTTCGAGCCGTCGCCGCGCTTGACCTCGCAGGCGATCTTGCAGGGAAGGTCGGAAACGTCGAATTTTTCGATTTTAGCGGCGCCGCTCTTGCTCGCCAAAATCTTCTTCCACGTCGAGTCGACGCTGGCGCCGAGCGGCGAAACCATTCCAATGCCGGTGACCACGACGCGACGCATTCCCTACCTCCGGCCACCTCGACGGAGCGGCCTGAAAATCAAAGGTTGTTCAAGCTTGACATGGCCCGTCGAAGCGACCCCGCAAGTGCTTGAAGCCGAGCGCCCCGAAACGCGAAAAGCGTTAGGCCGCGTTTTTTTCGAGAAACTTGATGGCGTCGCCGACGGTGAGAATTGTCTCCGCCGCGTCGTCCGGAATTTCGCAGCCGAACTCCTCTTCGAACGCCATGACAAGCTCGACCGTGTCCAAGCTGTCGGCGCCGAGATCGTCGATGAAGCTCGCCTTGTCGGTGACCTTCTCGGGATCGACCCCGAGGTGTTCGACGACGATCTTTTTTACGCGCTCCGGAATATCGCTCATCGCTCCGCCCTTCGTGGCCCTGTTGCTAAAATCCGTTTTTTCCAACCGCGGCACTCGTCCGCCGCGTCAGACCGCGTGGTCGCCCCCGCGAGATCGTTGCGGTCGTTACCATACTTCATTTCCCATGGCCAGCGCCCCGGCGCAAGCATGCCGGGGAGAAAAGGCCAACTAGATCATCGCCATACCGCCATTCACGTGGATCGTCGCGCCGGTGACATAAGCGGCTTCCGTCGAAGCAAGATAGACGACGGCGGCGGCGATATCGTCCGGCGTGCCGAGGCGCGCGGCCGGCACCCGCGTGAGGATCGCCTCGCGCTGCTTGTCGTTCAGCTTGTCGGTCATGGCGGTGGCGATGAAGCCGGGCGCGACGCAATTCGCGGTGACGCCGCGCCGCGCATATTCCGCCGCGATCGATTTCATCATGCCGATGATGCCGGCCTTCGCCGCCGCGTAGTTTCCCTGGCCCGGATTGCCGGTGGTGCCGACGACCGACGTAATGCCGATGATGCGGCCAAAGCGGCGGCGCATCATGCCGATCGTCGCCTTGCGCGCGAGGCGGAATGTCGCGGTGAGATTGACGGCGATCACCTGATCCCACTCCTCGTCCTTGAGCGAGACGAACAGATTGTCGCGGGTGATGCCGGCGTTGCAGACGAGAATGTCGAGCTGCTTCATGGCGGCCTCGGCCGCGGGCACCAGCGCCTCGACCTCATCCGTCTTGGAAAGATCGCAAGGCAAAACGTGCACGCGCGCGCCGAGCTCGCCGGCGAGCTTGTCGAGCGCGTCCCGCCGCGTGCCGGAAATCGCGACGGTCGCGCCCTGCTTGTGCAGCGCGCGCGCGATCGCCCCGCCGATGCCGCCCGAGGCACCGGTGACGAGCGCGGTCTTGCCGGAAAGATCGAACATGGAGGCTCCGCTTTAGGCCTTGGCGCTTTTGAAAGCTAGCACGTCGTCGGCGGTGCCGACGGTCGCGGTGCCGACTTCCTTGGCAATGCGCTTGACGAGGCCCGCGAGCACCTTGCCGGAGCCGACCTCGACGATCCGGTTCACGCCATTCGCCGCGAGATACGCCACCGACTGCCGCCAGCGCACGGTGCCGGTGATCTGCGCGACCAGGAGCTTCACGATCTCGGCGGGATCCTTCACGGGCAGGGCGGTGACATTCGCCACCACCCGGACTTTCGGCGTCCCGACTTTCACCTTCGAAAGCGCCTCGGCCATCACGTCGGCGGCGGGCTTCATCAGCGCGCAATGGAAGGGCGCCGATACCGGCAGCATCATCGCCCGCGAGCCGCGGCTCTTGGCGATTTCGACCGCACGTTCGACCGCGGTCTTATGGCCGGAGACAACGACCTGCCCCGGCGCATTGTCGTTCGCGGCTTCGCACACTTCGCCCTGCGCGGCCTCGCTTGCGATCGCTCTCGCGGCTTCGTCGTCGAGGCCGAGGAGTGCCGCCATCGCGCCGACGCCGACCGGCACCGCCTGTTGCATCGCGCGGCCGCGAATGCGCACGAGGCGTGCGGCGTCGGCCAGCGTAAAGCTGCCGGCGGCGGCGTGGGCGGAATATTCGCCGAGCGAATGGCCGGCGAGGAAGGCGACATCGCGCGCAAGATCAATGCCGGCTTCCGCCTCTAATACCCGTAACGCCGCGATCGAAACCGCGAGCAATGCCGGTTGCGTGTTTTCGGTGAGCGTGAGCTTGTCCGCGGGCCCTTCCCACATGGTTCGCGTGAGCTTCTCGCCGAGCGCCGCGTCGACTTCGTCGAAGGTCGCGCGCGCGGGCGCGAAGTTGTCGGCAAGGCTCTTGCCCATGCCGACCGCCTGGCTGCCTTGGCCGGGGAAAACGAACGCGGTTGTCATGCGGCACGTACTCCTTCGAAAAGCGGGGTGAGAGACAACGGCGGCGCAACTTCTGTCAAGGCAGGCGACCGGAAAGATCATGAAATTTCTCGCCTTTTCGGGTCGCCCGAAATGCTTGCGCCGCCGCCAAAACCGCGTATAAAACCGCGCTTCGCCGGTTTCGGCCGGGGGCTGAACGGACGACCGCTTACGCGGCAGGGCGAATTGCCCGGCGTCCCGTGTCCCCGCCTTCGAGGATTTTCGAGCCTTTCCGAGGCTCGGGGGGCTCGGCGCCGATACCCGCGAGCGAACAGGAAAGGCAATTCATGCCGCTTTACGAGCACGTTATTCTCGCGCGTCAGGACGTGACCGCGCAGCAAGTCGAAGAGCTATCCGCCCAATACAAGGACATAATCGAGAAGCACGACGGCAAGATCGTCGGCGATCCCGAATATTGGGGCGTCAAGACGCTCACCTTCCGCATCAAGAAGAACCGCAAGGCGCACTTCGCCATGCTCCGCATCGACGCGCCGCCCGCGGCCGTCGTCGAGATGGAGCGCCTGGAGCGCATCAACGAGGACGTGATCCGCTTCCTCACGGTCCGCGTCGACAAGCACGAGGAAGGCCCCTCGATCATGCTGCAGAAGCGCGACCGCGACGAGCGCCGCAGCCGGCGCGACCGCGGCGAAAACGAATTCGACGCGCCGGAAGGTATCGTCGAGGAAGTGGTCGAGGAGGTCGTGCCATGAGCCGCCCCGCTCCCGCGTCCGGCGGCGGACGCCGCCCGTTCTTCCGCCGCCGCAAGACCTGCCCGTTCTCCGGCGCCAACGCGCCCAAGATCGACTACAAGGACGCCAAGCTCTTGCAGCGCTACATCTCCGAGCGCGGCAAGATCGTGCCGAGCCGTATCACGGCGGTGTCGGCGATCAAGCAGCGCGAGCTTGCGTCGGCGATCAAGCGCGCGCGTTTTCTCGGGCTCCTGCCCTACGTGATCCGCTGAGGCTTACGCCTCGGCATAAGTCGTAAGCCGCCCGGATGGTCCGGCGGCGATGGTTGGGGCGGCGACGCCTCTAACCGCTCAAAAAGCGGGACAGCTGACGATGGTGCAGATCGTTCTCATCGGCCTCGGCGCGGGCGTCGCTTCCGCGTTGCTGTTCGCGTCGATCGTGTCGGGCTCGCCGATATCGATTCTCCTGTTCTATCTCGCGCCTTTGCCGATCCTCCTGGCCGGCATCGGCTGGAACCATCTCGCGGCACTGATCGCGGCGCTCGCCGCCGCGGCCGGCCTCGGGGTCCTGTTCGGGTTCTGGTTTTTCATCGCCCACATCGCGGGCGTCGGCGTTCCCGCCTATCTCCTCGCCTATCTGGCGATGCTCGGACGGCAGGCGCCGGGCGGCGCGTTGGAGTGGTATCCGGCGGGCCGGCTCGTGCTGTGGGGCGCCGGAATCGCGGCGGTTTCGACCGCGCTCACGATTCCCGTATTCGGCAGCGACCTCGATTCCTACCGCGCGACGGTGAAGCAGATTTTCGAGCGCGTCATGCGCCTGCAGTTCGGCACGCCCGCCGGCGAGCCCTTGAGGCTGCCGAACGGCGGCGATCCCAACGCCGCGCTCGACTTGCTTGCCACCGTGATGCCGCCCATGGCCGCGGCGATCGCGATGCTCACCACCCTCATGAACCTCTGGCTCGCGGGAAGGATCGCGCGGGTGTCGGGAAGGCTCGCGCGGGCCTGGCCCGATCTTTCGCAAATCAATTTTCCGGCGATGACGCCGGTCGTGCTCTTGGCGGCGATCGCGCTGTCGTTTCTCGCGAGCGTCGTCGGCATCGCCGCCGGCATGCTCGCGGCCTGCCTGCTGCTCGCCTACGCCATCCTCGGCTTCGCGGTCATTCATCAGCTCACGCGCGCGCTTTCGGCGCGCGGCGTCATCCTCGGCGCCGTGTGGCTCGTGGTGCTCGTGCTCGGCTGGCCGGCGATCGTCGTCGCCCTGATCGGGCTCGCCGACGGGTTGCTGGATCTCCGCAAGATCAACAAGCCGAATTCCAATCTTCCCACCAACAGACCGGACTGAACGAAGGAGCCTCTCATGGAAGTCATCTTGATCGAACGCGTCGCCAAGCTCGGCCAGATCGGCGAGGTCGTGCGCGTGCGCGACGGCTTCGCGCGCAACTTTCTCTTGCCGCAGGGCAAGGCGCTACGCGCCACCAAGGAGAACCGCGAACGATTCGAACAGATCAGGGCGCAGCTGGAGGCGAAGAACGATGAGAAGAAGTCGGTCGCCGACGTGGTCGCCAAGAAACTCGACGGCCAGAGCTTCGTGCTCGTCCGGCAGGCGGGCGAGACCGGCCATCTCTACGGCTCCGTCTCCGCGCGCGACATCATGCAGGCGCTCTCCGCCAAGGAGTTCGAGGTCTCGCGCCAGCAGATCGTGCTGAACACGCCGATCAAGATGATCGGCCTGCATAAGCTCGCGGTCGAGCTGCATCCCGAGGTCGGGGTTACGATCACGGTCAACGTCGCCCGCAGCCCCGACGAGGCCGCGCGCCAGGCGAAGGGCGAGGATCTCACCGTCGCGCGGAGCGACGAAGAAGAAGCGCGCGCCGAAGCGGGGATAGCGGCGGAGAAGTTCTTCGAGCGCGGAGCCGACGGCGAGCCGTCGCGGGAGAAGAAGCCGCGGCGCGAGAAAGCGGCGAAGACCGAGGGCGACAAGGCGGATGCAGGGGCGGACGCGAAGCCCGCCGCCAAGGCCGCGCGCGGCCAGAAACAGGCTTCGCCCGCGACCGAGGCGGCCGACGCCAAGCCCTCGAAGAAGCCGAAAAAGGAGAAGCCGGCGAAGGCGTGAGGCTCTTTTCGCCGCACCCCGAATATCAACGAATTGTTCACCATCGTCGTCCGCTTTTCGGACGGTTGTGGGCGTAGCACCGCCTTTTTCGCGGGCGTTCCCGGCGGCGCCTTGTCGCAGCGGCGAGACGAGTTTGATGCCGCCGACTCCGGTATCGATTCAATTTTACGAAAGGAATGAGCGTTAACGTGCGGGCGGTTTCGCTCCTCGAAAGGGGCGCCACGGCCATGGTCGAGTACAGAAAACATACACGCCACCGCACGTTGAAAGGCGGCAAGATCATCTACAACCGGCGGCTGACGGTGATCGATTGCGTGATCCGCAACCTGTCGACGGGCGGCGCGTGCCTGGAAGTGGACACGCACTTCCTGCCGGACGAGTTCGACCTCTCGATCCCCATCGATTGCGCCAAGTACCACTGCCGGGTGGCGTGGCGGACGCCGAACCGCATCGGCGTCGCCTTCGAGGATACGGGAACCGGCCGCGCGGCCTAAAAAACCGGCGGGGAGTCGGGCCGGGGGTCTTGGCTGAGTTTTCGAACGCCCCTTCTTTAGATGTTGCTGATGACGCTCCGATGACGGGCCCGCCCGCTTGTGGACAGCGGCGTCACATTGGCGCGCTCTTCAGGCGGCATCGATTGGGCGGCCGCCTTCTCCCGTTTGCCGAGCAGCATGAAAGTCGCGATCAGGCCGCAGTGGAAAGCCCAGCAGGCTTGTCGCGAGCCTATACCCGGAGAGATTACCGATTGCCCTAGCTCAATACCTTTGATCTAATCCGTTCCGGCGCCGGCGTGGAGGGTTATCGGGCCAGGTCATCAAGGC
>JBGPVT010000028.1:0-13174 GCA_041491825.1 Xanthobacteraceae bacterium
AAAAGCGAGAGAATCTGTTCGCAAACGTGGAACCAAAGCGTTTCGATTTCGTTGTGCCAAGGCCATTGTCCACACAAGTCGGCAAGGAGAAACCGTGAAAATCGCGCAGATCGCTCCCTTGATGGAAAGCGTCCCGCCACGCCTGTACGGGGGTACCGAACGCGTCGTTTCGTATCTCACGGAAGAGCTCGTGCGGCAGGGCCATGACGTGACGCTGTTTGCGAGCGGCGATTCGATCACGGCGGCTGACCTCGTGAGTTGCGCACCGGAAGCGTTGCGGCTCGATTCGCGAGTGCGCGACCACATCCCCTATCACATGATCATGCTCGACCGCGTGCGCGAACGAATGGAGGATTTCGACATCCTGCATTTCCACATCGACCAGTTTCAGTACCCGCTCTTTCGGCCGCACGCGCATCGCACCGTCACCACCCTGCACGGCCGGCAGGACATGCCCGACCTGAAGCCCCTTTACAGCTATTTCGGCGACATGCCGCTGGTTTCGATCTCGAACAACCAGCGCCTGCCGGTGCCGCAGGCGAATTTCGCCGCCACGGTCTATCACGGTCTCCCGCTCGACCTCTTGCAGCCCACCTTCCAGCCGCGCGGCGGCTATGTCGCGTTTTTGGGCCGCATTTCGAGCGAGAAACGTCCAGATCGCGCCATTCATATCGCGCGCAATCTCGGCATCCCGCTCAAGATCGCCGCCAAGGTCGACAAGGTCGACGAGAAATACTTCCGCGAGGAGATCATGCCGTTGCTCGACGAGCCGGGCGTGGAATTCATCGGCGAGATCAATGATCGCGAAAAATCCAAGTTCCTGGGCGAAGCGCTCGCCCTCCTCTGCCCGATCGACTGGCCGGAACCGTTCGGCCTCGTGATGATCGAGGCGATGGCTTGCGGCACGCCGGTACTCGCCTTCCGCAACGGCTCGGTGCCGGAAGTGGTGGATGACGGCGTTACCGGCCGGATCGTCGACACCGTCGAGGAAGCCGTGCAGGCGCTTGCCGAAACGATTTCGCTCGATCGCCGCGCCGTTCGCCGCCGTTTCGAGGAACGCTTTTCGGCCGCGCGCATGGCGAAGGATTACGTCCGGCTCTATCGCAAGCTCCTCGCCAAGCGCGGGCGCGAAAAAGCGGTGGACGCGCCGAGGCTACGGCCGGATTATCGCCAGGGCGAGCGCGAATCGGCCCTGCATGCGGATTGAAGCCACGAGCGATACTTCAACACTCGTCGATCTCATTCCCGAAGTCCCTTTCTACATTCCGGCGACGGGACCGGCGACGCGGCCGCGCCGCACGCTCAAGCATGACGACACCTTCGCGGTGGTCGACAGCCACGGCGATATCGGCGCCTCGAAGGGCGGGCCGGACGGCATCTTCCATCGCGACACACGCTTTCTATCGCGGCTGGAGCTCCTGTTGAGCGGGATGCAGCCGCTTCTGCTTGGATCGAACCTGCGCGACGACAATGCGGTCCTCACCGTCGATCTCACCAATCCGGATATTTATTTCGACAACCGGCTCGTGCTCGCGAAAGACACGCTCCACCTCCACCGCACGATATTCCTGTGGAATGCGACGCTCTATCAGCGGATCGCCGTGACCAATCATGGCGAGCGCAGCCTCGAGATGCAGCTCGCCTTCACCTTCGGCGGCGATTTCAGCGACGTGTTCGAGGTGCGCGGCTTGCGGCGCGAGCGGCGCGGCGATTCCACGGCGAGCGTCGCCGATCCGCAATCCGTCGTGCTCCGCTACGACGGTCTCGACGGCAAGCGGCGCCAGACGCGCATGATGTTCGATCCGAAACCCGCGGAGCTTTCGGAAGGCGCCGCCCGCTTCCAGCTGAAGCTCAAGCCCGGCGAAATGCTTCGCATCTTCATCGCGATCCAATGCGATTACCAAAAGGGCCAGCCGCTCCGCCGTTTCCTGCCGGCGATGTTGTCGGCGCATCACGAGGTGAAGGCCGCGGCGCGCGACATCGCGACGGTCGAAACCTCGAACGCGGTCTTCAACGAGTTGCTATGCCGCTCGCTCGCCGATCTCTACATGCTGACGACGCGGACGGCCGAGGGGCCTTTTCCTTATGGCGGCATCCCCTGGTATTCGACGACGTTCGGGCGCGACGGCCTGATCACCGCGCTGCAAGCGCTTTGGTTCGATCCGCGCATCGCGCGCGGCGTGCTCAACCGGCTTGCGGCCTATCAGGCGAAAGAAACCGATGCGTTTTCCGACGCCGAACCCGGAAAGATCCTGCACGAAATGCGCTGCGGCGAAATGGCCGCGCTGCGTGAAATTCCGTTCGGGCTTTATTACGGCAGCGTCGATTCGACGCCGTTGTTCGTGTTGCTCGCGGGACTTTATTTCGAGCGCACCGCCGACGAGCAGACGTTGCGGGCGCTGTGGCCCGCGATCGAAGCCGCGCTCAAATGGATCGACGGCCCCGGCGATCCCGATCGCGACGGCTTCGTGGAGTATCACCGGCAAAACGAGGACGGCCTCATCAATCAGGGCTGGAAGGATTCGCAGGATTCGATCTTTCACGCCGACGGCAGGCTGGCGGAAGGGCCGATCGCGCTCGCGGAAGTACAGGGCTATATCTATGCTGCGAAGCGAACGCTCGCGCGCTGCGCCGAGCGGCTCGGCAAGCATGAACGCGCCGTCGCGCTCGACAATCAAGCCTCGAAGCTCGCCGATCAGTTCGAGCGCGCATTCTGGTGCGAGGATCTCGGCACCTACGCGCTCGCGCTCGACGGCCGCAAGCGACCCTGCGGCGTGCAGACGTCGAATGCCGGCCAGCTCTTGCTCTCGGGCATGATCGACGCGGGCCGCGCGCGCAAGGTCGCGGAAAATTTGTTGCATCCGCGCTTCTTCAGCGGCTGGGGCATCCGCACGGTCGCCACGGACGAGGCGCGCTACAATCCGATGTCCTACCACAACGGTTCGGTGTGGCCGCACGACAACGCGCTGATCGCGCTCGGGCTCTCGCGCTACGGCATGAAGCCGGCGGTCGAGCGTATTTTCACCGGCCTGTTCGATGCCGCGAGCTACATGGACTTGCGCCGGCTGCCGGAATTGTTCTGCGGCTTCCGCCGCCGCCACGGACGGGGACCCACGCTCTATCCCGTCGCCTGCTCGCCGCAGGCCTGGGCGAGTACGACGCCCTTCTCGCTCCTGCAATCATGCTTGGGCTTGGAGCTCGACCCCTTCGCGAACGAGATCCGGCTGCGCGGTCCGGCGCTTCCCGCCTTCCTCGATCGTGTGCTGATCCGCAACCTGCAAGTGGGCTCGGCGACCGCCGATATCGTCGTGCAAAGGGAGAAGAACGAGATCAGCGTGCAGGTCATCCGTCACTGCGACCCCGTGCGGGTCGTCGTCAGCTCCGACTGAAACGCCTTAGCGCTCCATACGCGGCTCGCCGGCCCGGGGAACCAAACGGCCGGTTCGCCGGTTGTCTTGTGCACTGCAACGAATACGGACGCTCATGACCGATATCGTCGCGCTTACGCTCAATCCTTCGATCGATATTTCGACTTCGGTCGAGCGCGTGGAGCCCGCGCGCAAGCTTCGCTGCGCCCCGCCCCGGCTCTATCCCGGCGGCGGCGGCGTCAATGTCGCGCGCGTCGCGATCCGCTTCGGAGCGGGCGTCGAGCTCGTTTATCCCACCGGCGGGTCGACCGGCCATCTTCTCCGCCGCCTCGTCGAGCGGGAGGGCATTCCCAATCTCGCGGTCGACCTCGCGCAGGAGACGCGTGAGGACCTCACCGTGTTCGAGGAAGCCACCGGCGCCGAATATCGTTTCGTGCTGCCGGGCCCGCGCGTCAGCGAAAACGAATGGCGAAGCTGCCTCGAGATTCTCGACTCGCTGCACTCGCGGCCGAAATTCATGGTGGCGAGCGGCAGCCTGCCGCCGGACGTGCCGCAGGATTTCTACGCGCGCGTGGCGAAGATCGCCCGCAAGCTCGGCGCCAAGTTCGTGCTCGACACTTCGGGCACGGCGCTTGAGCCGGCGCTGAAGGCGGGCGTTTATCTCCTGAAGCCGAACTTGCGGGAGTTGAACGAGTTCCTGGACGCGGAAGCGGCGGACGACGGCGCGATCATCGAAGCCTCGCGCCGCATCATTGCCCGCTACGGCGTCGAAGTCGTCGTTACTTCGCTGGGCGAGAACGGCGCGCTTCTAGTGAGCGCCGACAAAACCTGGCGGGCGGAGGCGCCGCATGTGCGCGTGCTCTCCGCGGTCGGCGCCGGCGACAGCTTTCTCGGCGCCATGGTTTCGCGGCTCGCCACCGGACACTCGCTGGAGGACGCCTTCCGCTACGCCGTCGCGGCGGGTGCGGCCGCGGTTCTGACGCCGGGGACGGCGCTTTGCGACAGGGCGGATGTCGAGCGGCTCCTGCCTCAAGTCCGCATCCGGAATTTGGAAGTGCGCAAGCTCGTGGCGGTCAGCGGCCACTAAGCAGTTTTCTGTCGCGTCTTTGCAACGGGGGGCGGCGTGGCCAAGTCCGCGAACATCGTCATTTCATCGTAGGTCAGTTCAAGCGCCGTGAGGAATTTCTCGCCCCAGAACTTGATATCATTTTGCGCGAGCACGCGCATGATGGACTTGTGCCGCTCGCGGCGCTCTTCGAGCGGCATCGAAAGCGCGCGCGCGATCGCATTCGCGACCGACTCGGAATCGTAAGGATTGACGACAAGGGCCGCCTCGCATTCCCGCGCCGCGCCCGCGAACCTCGAAAGCACGAGTACGCCCGGATCGTCCACGTTCTGGGAGGCGAGATATTCCTTGGCGACGAGATTCATTCCATCGCGGAGCGGCGTCACCAAGCCGACGCGCGCGGAGCGGTAGAGCCCCGCCAAGACATTGCGGCCGTAGGACTGGTTGATGTAGCGAATGGGCGTCCAGGCCGCGTCGCCATGCGTGCCGTTGATATGGCCGGCGGTCGCGCTTGCGCGTCGCTCCATCTCGATATATTCGCGGATCTTGGAGCGGCTTTTCGGCGTGATCTGGAGATAGGTCACCTTCTCCCGCCAACCGGGATTGGCGAGGAGAAAGCGCTCGAACGCCTCCATGCGCTCCACCAGCCCCTTGCTGTAATCGAGACGGTCGACGCCGATGATCATGGTGCGGCCGGCCAGGCTGTCGAACACGCGCCGGACGACCGCCGACCGTATCGCCTTTTCCGCCCATTCGTTCATTTCCTGTGTGTGCACGCCGACCGGAAACACGCCGAGCACGACCGTGCGCCCGTCCGCCGAAAAGACGCGGAGATCCCGGCTCGAGAGCCTGCATTCGTTGGTCAGGTAGCGGGCGAAGTTCATGCTGTCGGTTTCGGTCTGGAAGCCGACGAGATTGTAGTAGGTCAGCGTCGAAAACAGCCGCTCATGATTGGGCAGCGCCGTGAGGATTTCCGGCGGCGGCAGCGGAATGTGGAGGAAGAATCCGATCTTGTTCTGGTGGCCGCGCTCGCGCAGCATCTTGGCGAGCGGAATGAGGTGATAGTCGTGAACCCATATGACGTCGCTGGGCTCGATGACTTTGTGCAGCTCGGAAGCGAAGTGCTCGTTCACGCGCAGGTAGCCGGACAGATCGCGCCGCGAGTATTCGGCGAGATCGAGCCGGTAATGCAGGATCGGCCACAGCACCCGGTTCGCGAAGCCGTTGTAATATTCGCGGTAGTCCTCCTCGGTGAGATCGGTCACCACGTTCTGCCGGTTGCCGGCGTCGATCGTCTTCGTCTCGATCGCTTCCCGCGAGACGACGCGGCCGCTCCAGCCGAACCAGATGCCCGGATATTTATTGAAAACTGCTTCCAGCGCGACTTCGAGCCCGCCCGCGCGGGTCGTCCCGCGGGTCGGCATCGCGACACGGTTGGAAACGACGATTAGCCGCGCCAATAGCGGTCCTCCCAAGTGCGCGAAAGGCGCATGGCGGAGAGAATGAGCCCGGCCATCGAATAGGTTTGCGGGAAATTGCCCCACAGCTCCCCGTTGACCGGATGAATGTCCTCGGACAAGAGCCCGTAGCGATTTCTGTGTCTCAATGCGTCGATAAACAATTCGCGAGCCTCGTCACGGCGGCCAATCGACCACCAGGCATCGATCAACCAAAAACGGCAAACGAGAAAAGCGGTTTCGGGCAGGCCGAAATCATCGGCCGTAGTATAGCGCATAACGTTGTTATGGCGAAAAAGTTCTTTTTCGATGGCGGAAACGGTTTTCACGAAGCGCGGGTCGCTCGCCTCCACCAGGCCCAGTTCGGCGAGCAACAGGCAGCTCGCATCCAGGTCTTCCGAGCCGATCGCGACCGTGAACGCCTCGCGCTTCGGGTTCCACGCCCTTTCCAACAACGGCGCTTCGATCGCGCGGGCGGTATCGGTCCAATAGCGGGCGCGATCGTGCAGCCCGAGATGCGCGGCGATGGCCGCGAGCCGGTTGCAACCGGCCCAGCACATGGCGGCCGAGTGCGTGTGAACGCGCTGACGGCCGCGATATTCCCAAATGCCGGAATCCTCCTGCAGCGCGATCTCGGCGGCGCGCACGCCGAGCGGCTCCAGCAGGCGAAAAAGCCCCTCGTCGCCCGGCCGCGGCAGCCGCCGATCGAAGAACAGCGGCATCGCCGAAAGGATCACGCTGCCATAGGCATCGTGCTGCCGTTGGGTGACGGCGGCGTTGCCGACGCGCACGGGTCCGTACCCGCGATAGCCCTTGAGATTCGGGGCGACGCGCTCCTCCATGGGCTCGCTCGGCACCACCGCATAGACCGGCTTCAACAGTTCGTCGGTGTTGCCGGCGATGCCGAGAATGAAAGAGATGAAATCCTCCATCGTCCGCGTCGCCCCGATGCGGCTCAACGCCTTCACCACGAAATAGGCGTCGCGCGGCCAGCAATAGCGGTAATCCCAGGTGCGGCCCGAACCCGGCGCTTCGGGAATCGAAGTCGTGTGCGCGGCGATGATGCCGCCGGTCTCCTCGAAATTGCTGAGCTTCAGCGTGATGGCGGCGCGGATGATGTCATCCTGCCAATCGTAGGAGATCGAGAGACCACGCACCCAATCGGCCCAATAATCGCGCGTGCGCGTGAGAAAATCGTTGCAGGTCGAGGCGAGATCGCCGGGAAAGGGTTCGTCGCTGCCAAACGCAAGATGCACCGGCCGCGTCAGCGCGAACGGCGCCTCGCTTTCGATATAGGAGAGCGGCGCGTCGGTGGTCAGCCGCAGGGCGAAATCTCGGGTCCAGTAATTGATGTGATTGCTGCCGATCGAATGGCGGTCGATCGGGCCGCCGTAATCGGAAGTCGGGCGCACGCGGATGGTGATGCGCGGCAGGCCCGCAACCGGCTCGATGATGCGCACGAGCTGCGGCGGCCTCGTGATGCGGCCGAAGTTCTTGAAGCGCGGCGCGAAATCGGTGATCCTGACCGCCGCGCCGTCGGTGGCGGTCAGCGTCGTCACGACGATCGCGGAGTTGCGAACGTAGTGCGACTCGGTCGTTGCCATCCGGTCGAGGAGGACATCGGTAAATCCCTTCTCCTCGTCGCCCGCGAGCAGGCGGGAGAAGACCGGATCGCTGTCGAAGCGCGGAAAGCACCACCAGACGATCCGCGCGTAAGGATTGACGAGCGCCGCCGTGCGGCCGTTACCGATCACCGCGAGGTCGAGGCTGCTTTCCGTCATTTGACGGGCGCTCCATCGAGGACGCGATCGAGCCAGTCCCGCACCGCGTCGGCATCCTCGAAGACGCCGGCCGCGCCCTTGAACGGACGGCCGACCGAGTAGCCGATACCTCCGAACTGCGGCAGGACGGCGAAGGCGGCTTCGTCCGTCACGTCGTCGCCAATGAAGAAGGGGGTACGCCCGCGGAACGGCGGATCGTGCATCAGATTGCGAATGCCGGTGCCCTTGGTGAAGCGCTCGGGCTTGACCTCGATCACCCACTTGCCGGGGAGGATTTCGACGCCGCTGTCCGGGTGCTCGGCGACGATGGCGGACACGGCGTCGCGCAAGGCCCCGCCGCGCTCCGGCGCGAGGCGATAATGCAGCGCGATCGAATAGCCCTTGTCCTCGACCAGAATGCCTTCGCCTGCCGCCGCGATCAGCTGCTCCTTCAATTGCGTGTCGATGGAAAGCGGCGGACGCGTCGCGGGTGAATCGGGCGCGCGGCGGATTTCGGCACCGTGGCCGCCGATCGCCGGCAATTTCAGCGGCGCGAAGATGCGATCGATGTCGGCGAGCGGCCGGCCGCTCACCAGCGCAAGCGCGCCCTTGGTTCGATGCGACAGCTTCGCAAGCGTCGCGCGCAGCGTCGCCGGCACCTCGACTTGCGACGGCGTCGGTGCGAAATCGAGAATCGTTCCGTCAATATCGAGAAGAATCGCGATCTGATCGAGGGCGGGCACAGGGAGCGGCATTGTGCGACAGGTGCGCGCGCCGGCACGATGTGTCAACGCCGATTTCATTATTTCTCGATCAAATCCTATGATAGTCAATGGGTTATAACGCGCTCGGCGCGATTTGGTTCAATCGCGATCCGGCGCGAAATCGGGCCGCAATCGACATCGAAAGGTGAAGCTCTGCGCGCGCAGCCTGCCATCCTTGTCGCCGATATCGGCGGAACGAAGACGCGGCTCGCGCTCGGCCGTAGCGGCAGGCTGGGCAAGATCAAATCGCTGTTCAACGACGGCATCCCGGACCTGCAAGAACTTTTAGAGCGCGAACTCGCGGCCGCGGGAAAAAATCGGCCGACTATTGCGGCGCTTGCCGTCGCCGGGCCCGTCGACGGCGACCGCGTTTCGCTCACCAACCGTGCCTGGTCGTTTTCGCAGGCGAGGCTGAAGCGCGCATTGAAGCTAAAGCGCCTGATCGTGGTGAACGACTTTGTCGCGGTCGCCCACGCGTTGCCGGTCTTGAAGGCGAAGGATCTCGTGGAGATCGGCGGCGGCAAGGGCAAAAAGGACGGAAGCCTGCTTGCCTGCGGACCGGGCACGGGCTTCGGCGTCGCCGCGCTCATTCGTGGAGCATCCGCGCCGACCGTGCTCGCGAGCGAAGCGGGGCACATGATGCTCGGGCCGGCGGCGGCGAGCGAGGCGGAAGTCTTCGCGCGCCTATCCGAGCCGAAGCCGCTCGTGGTCGAAAATCTGCTGTCCGGTCCCGGTATCGCGCGCCTGCATCGCGCGCTCGCCGGACAGGCGTTGACCTCGGATCAGGTCATCACCAACGCGAAGGTCGGGCATGCGGAGGCGCTACGCACGGTCGAGGTGTTCCTGCGGATCCTCGGCCGCGTGGCGGGGGATCTTGCGCTCGCCTTCGACGCGCGCGGCGGCGTTTATATCGCGGGCGGCGTCGGGCGCGCGCTCGCTCCGCTATTCGCAACATCGCCATTCCGCCAGGCGTTCGAGGAGCGTCCGACCTACGGCGAGAGGCTCGCCGCGATTCCCACCTACGCGATCGTGCATCCCTCGCCCGAATTGCTCGGCGCGCTTACGCTCGCGAAAATACGCGGCTAAGGGCCGATGCGCCGAAGGGCGCCGCGAACGAGCGTGGCGTAGAGGCGGTCGCTGAAACTCTTCGGCTGGTCGAGCGCGAGGCGCGCGAGTGCGGCGCGATCGGAATCGGATTCGGTTTTCCCCATCAGGCCGCCGAGCAACAGCGCGAGCAGGCGCAAGGGCTCGCCGGCGGATGCGTCCTTCAATGCCTGCAAGGCCGGAACGAGACGCTGCTCGATCGCATCGAAGTCGCTGCCGAACGGGAACGGCGGCAACAGGCCGCGCTCGCGGAACGGTGCGAGGGAGCGCGCGATGCGCTCCGGCGTGTTTTCGCTTGCATAGGCCGGGATTTCGAAATTCTTCGGGAGCTTCCCCGCTGCCTTCGCCCGGCGGAGCAAGCCCGGCTGAAAGCGCGAGTCGGCGATCGAAAGCATCGCGGCGATCACCTCTTCGTCGGTTTTTCCGCGCAAATCGGCGACGCCATATTCGGAAACGACGATGTCGCGCAGGTGCCGCGGGATCGTGGTGTGGCCGTAACTCCACCGCACGTTCGAGGTCAATTTGCGCCCGACGCCATGGGTCGAGTTCAGCGTGAGGATCGAGCGCGCATCTTCGAGTGCGAAGGCCTGCGCCACGAAATTATACTGGCCGCCGACGCCGCTGACGACGCGGCCGTCCTCGAGGCCGTCGGAAATCGCCGCCCCCATCAACGTCGCCATCATCGCGTTGTTGATGAAGCGGGCCTTGGCACGCGCGGTCCGTTTGTTCTCCTCGTCGCCGTAGAGCTGGTTGGTGAAGGAGACCGCCGTCATCTCGATCTTCGACAACAGCACCGGGTCCATTTCGCGAAGCGCGCGGTAGAACGCCTTGGGGCCTATGAAAAACGCGGCGTGCATGAATTTTCCGTCGACCTCGCGCTTGACGATCCCCGCCTTGATCAGCTCGAGAAAGGACGACACGAGCATTTCGCTCATGCCGTAGAGGCCCGTTTTGAACGGCGCGACCTCGTTGAGCGCGGGCGGCGGGCGGTTTCCGTCGAGGCCCGCGAGCACTTCGCGGAACGCGGCGCTGTCACGGTGACGAAGGATCAAGCTTTGCGCCGCCGCGTCGCCCTCTTGCCCGATGCCGATTTGCAGCGTGCCGCCGTCGGACACGAGACGGGCGACGTGAAAGCCGATGGCATAGCCTTTATCGCCGATCGGCTCGTAGGGCGGCGCGAACAGCGGAAAATCGAGCGCCTTGCTCTCCAGCACATGACTGAATTCCTCGGCCGGCAGATCGCCCGCGCCCGGCATGAACGGAAGCTCGGAATTCACCTCGGCGACGAGTTTGAAATTCGCCGCTCCGCCCGCGCGGGCGGTGAGCAAATCGAGCGTGGTGTCGGTGTTGCAACTGAGGCTATAGCGCGTCTTGCCGTCGACGACGCGGACGCGCTTGGCGACGAGCTGGGCGACGACATTGACGCCGCGCGCGAGCACGTAGCGCATGGCGTGGGTGTAATTCGCGGAGATGTAGTGCTGTTGCGCCATCGGCACGCCGAGCCAGGCGCCGGCGAGCAGAAAAAACTCGCTCACCCGAATATTGGGCGGCAGCGTGCCCGCGCGCAGCGCTTTGGCGTATTCGAGCTCCGGATAACCGCCGAACAACCGCTCGATCACCGGCGCGAGAAAGCGGCGTTCGAGATCGTTGGCGTAGCGCGGCTTCTCCAGCGTGAGCGCGGTGAAGATGGTGAGCGAAATCGACCGGTCGGCGGCCGCGCGGCGGTACAGCGCGTTGGCGACATGGTTCGCCTTGCCGAGTCCCAGCGGCAGGCCGAGCACGATGTGCTTACCGACTTCGCGGATGATATCTTCCGCAAGCTGGTCCGGGTCGACGAAGGTCCTGGGTGCCGCGCTCATGCGCTTTTTAGCTGATCCTGCCGGTGGGGATCAAATCTTCCGGCGCGAAGTCGTCGACATCGATGGCCATGGCGACGGCATCGCTCATGGATTCCATCTCTTTCGCTTCAACGGCGCTGATGACGCCCTTTTCCTTGGCCTCGCGCCAGTCGCGGATTTTCGCCTCGTGCATCTTTTTCGTGATCGGCTCGGCGGCGGTGACCGCGCGGAAGGCGCGTTCGAGCCGCGCGAGGCCGTCGTCGCCATCGTCGATATAAAGATCCGGCGTAAGCCGCTCGCGCGTTTCCGACGGCTCCATCAGGATCTCCGCGCATTGGCGGGTGAGGTCGTCATGCGGGCCATGGCGGCGGGGGCCCAGCGGCTGCACGATCAATTTCAGGAACAGCGCGACGATGCGGTTGGGGAAATTGGCGAACACTTCTTGGAACCGCGTATCGATCGTCTTCAGCCCCGTTTCCATGCAGAAGGCGAGCAACGAAAAATCCGCTTCCAGCCGGCCCTCGTCCTCCCAGCGCTTGAGCGCGCCGGAGAGAAGATAAAGCTCGGAGAGAATGTCGCCGAGGCGGGCCGAGATCATTTCCTTGCGCTTAAGCGCGCCGCCCATCGTGAGCAGCGCCATGTCGGCGGTGAGCGCGAAACACGCGGCGTAGCGCGAGAGCTGGCGATAGAACTTGCTCGCCGCCCCCGCATCGGGCGTCGGCGAAAGTCCGCCGCCGGTCCAGCTTCGTCCCCAAGCGCGGAAGAGCGTCAGCAGGCTGTGGCCGACATGCTTCCAGAACGCGTCGTCGAAAAGATCGAGCGCCTTTTCCGGGTCGGGCTCGGTGAGCGCGTTCATCTCCTTCAAGATATAGGGATGCGAGCGGATCGCGCCCTGGCCGAAGACGATGAGATTGCGCGTCAGGATGTTCGCGCCCTCGACGGTGATGCCGATCGGCAGCGAGCGGTAGAGATTGCCGAGATAATTATGCGGGCCGTCGATGATCGCCTTGCCGCCGTGGATGTCCATCGCATCGGTCACCGAGGCGCGCAGGCGCTCGGTCGCGTGCAGCTTCATGATTGCGGAAATCACCGCCGGATGGTGGCCCTGGTCGAGGCCGGCGCAAGTAAAGCGGCGGGCGGCGTCGATGAGATAGGCGCTGCCGGCGAGGCGGCCGAGCGCTTCCTGGATGCCCTCGAATTTTCCGATCGGAACGTGGAATTGCTCGCGCACGCGCGCATAGGCGCCGGCGGTGCGCGCCGCGTAGGCCGTGCCCGCGGCGGATTGCGAGGGGAGCGAAATGCCGCGGCCCGCGGCGAGCGCCGCCATCAGCATCTTCCAGCCCTGCCCGACCCGCTCGGCGCCGCCGATAATGTTGTCGAGCGGAATGAATACGTCGCGGCCCCAATTCGGGCCGTTCTGGAAAACTTGATACGAAGGCAGATGCCGGTGGCCGATCTCGACGCCCGCGGTCTTCGCCGGCACCAGCGCCAGCGTAATGCCGATGTCTTCTTCTTTCCCGAGAATATGATCGGGATCGTAGAGCTTGAAGGCGAGGCCCAGGACGGTGGCGACGGGGCCGAGCGTGATGTAGCGCTTGTGCCAGTTGAGCCGGATGCCGATTTCGCGGTTGCCGCTGTTGTCGCGGCAGACGACGCCCTTGTCGATCATGGCGGCGGCGTCGGAGCCGGCCTCGGGACTGGTCAAGCCGAAACAGGGAATTTCCGCGCCGGAGGCTAGCCGCGGCAGCCAATATTTGCGCTGCTCCTCGGTGCCGAAGCGCATCAACAATTCGCCGGGGCCGAGCGAGTTCGGCACC
>JBGPVT010000029.1:0-13121 GCA_041491825.1 Xanthobacteraceae bacterium
CTCGTAGACGCCGGTCGTCAGACGATTGAGCCGCGTGGGATCGACCGAGTTCGCGGGCACGTTCGGATCGTAATCCGGCAGCGACACCATGGCGACGATCTCGCCGGTCTTCACGTTGAGCACCATGCCCGAGGTCGAATTCGCCTGATAGCGTTCTTTCGCAGCAAGCAGTTCGTCGCGCAGCGCGTGCTGGACGCCTAGATCGAGCGCGAGGTTCACCGGCTCGAGCGCGCGCCCGGTCGCGAGCCCGGCGAGATGCAAGTCCGCGAGCCCGCCCGTGTCGACCCACCGCTCAAGCCCCGCGATGCCCTGATTGTCGACATTGACATGGCCCAAGACGTGCGAGGCCTCGTTGCCGGCGGGATAAACGCGCTTGCTCTCGCGCATGAAGCCGATATGCGGAATGCCGAGGCGATGAATTTCGCTCTGCTGCCGCGGCGAAATTTCGCGCTTGATGCGCACGAAGCCTTTCTTCGAGGAGAGTTTCTGGCGAAGCTCGGTGGCGTTGACGTCGGGAAGCACGGCGGTGATCAATTCGACCGCCTCGTCCACGTCGCCGACTTTCTTGTTCGGCTCGGCGTAGAGCATCGAGGATTCGACGTCGGTCGCGAGCAATCTTCCCGCGCGATCGAAGATGTCGGGGCGGGACGAGGTCATGGAATCCGCCGCGACCATACGGCGCTTGTCGGGCATCTCCGGCATCATGCCGAGCATCGCGAGACGGGCCGCGATCACGCAGTAGATCAATGCGAAGCCGCAGACGACGACGCCGAGGCGCGCCCGCGATACCCGGCCGTCGGCGAGGCGCAGGCTGGCAAGCGCCGCGCGCAAGCGCGAGGCCGCCGAGCCGCACCTATTCGCGAAGAATCGCATCTCAATTTCCCCGCCCGGCGGAGCCGGTGGTGGCCGGCTCCGGCGCGGAGGCGCCCAAGGTCTCGATCATGCTGCCGATCGCATCGCGCGGCTTGTTGGGATCGCCCGGCAGGGATTCGATCAAGTCGCCAAGCGGATCGCCCACCAGGCCCGGCTTCTCGGGCAAGGCGGAAAAATCGTCGATGCGGGAGACGTCGAGCGTCTTCATGCCGAGATAGCGCTCGGCGAGAGTCTGGATGCGCCCCGGCGCCGCGAGCCGGCTCCATTCGGCATTGAGCGTCGCGATCTTCTCGCGCTCGGCGCGGATTTCGCCGTTCAGCCGCGCCACGGCCTGCGCCTTGTAGGTCGATTGATACTTGACCTCGTAGACGGTCACCGCCGCGACGATCAGGCAGCCGATTACGACGACGTTGAGGATGCGGACCATCGCTCAGCCCCGTTTCATTTCTTCGAGACGCGGCAAACCGGCAATCGCTTCGGCCAGCGGGTCGTCGGCGCGGGCCGCGGCCTCCGTGCGTTCGGCCGCGCGCAATTTCGCCGACCGCGCACGCGGGTTGGCGGCGGTTTCATCGGCGGAAGGTGCCAGCGCCTTTTTCGTGAGCAGGCGAAAGGTCGCGGGCAGCGCGGGTGCCTCCGGCTGGTGGCGCGATGAAGCGGCGGCGCGCGAGCGCGCGATAAGGAACGTCTTTACCAGGCGATCTTCCAGCGAGTGAAAGGCGACGACCACGAGCCTGCCGCCGGGAACGAGAATCCGCTCGGCGGCGGCGAGCGCGCCCGCGAGCTCCGCCAACTCGTCGTTCACGTAAATGCGGAGCGCCTGGAAAGTGCGCGTGGCGGGATCGATGTCGCCGGGCTTGGAATGCACTTTGCTGCGAACGATATCCGCGAGCGCGCCCGTCGTCCGGATCGGCGCGGTCTTGCGCGCCTCGACGATCGCGCGCGCGACAGCGCGCGCGCGCCGCTCCTCGCCGAGCGTCGAAATCACGCGCGCAAGTTCCTCTTCCGAGAGCGTGTTGACGGCATCCGCCGCACTCGGGCCGCGCCGCTCCATGCGCATGTCGAGCAGACCATCGCTGCGGAAGGAAAATCCGCGGCCGGCTTCGTCAAGCTGCATGGAGGAAACGCCGATATCGAGCACGACGCCGTCGGCGGAGGCGAAGCCGAGATCGCGCGCAACCTGATCGAGGCGGGAGAAGCGGTCCTCGGCGAGCGTGAGCCGGCCTTGGAATTCCTCGACCAGCGGCGCGCCCGCGGCGACCGCGCTTTGATCGCGGTCGATGGCAACCACCTTGCAGTTCGCGGCTTCGAGTATTCCGCGGCTGTAGCCGCCGGCGCCGAAGGTCGCGTCGAGATAGACGCCGCCCTCGCGCGGAGCGAGGTGCAAGAGAACCTCACGGAGCATGACGGGAAGATGGCTGGCCGGTCCGCCAGCGGCATCTGGCCCGATGCCGCGGCCCGCCATCATCCCGATGCTCCGGGAGGTTCCTTGCGCTTGGAGCCGAGCGACTTCTTCAGCGCGCGCACTTTCCCGGTGGCCTCCGCGAGATGGGCGCGAAAACGCTCCGGCTCCCAGATCTGAAACTTGTGACCGAGCCCGACGCAGGTGACGGCGTCCGCGATCAGCGCGTGCGTCTTCAGCGTCTCGGTCAGCACGATGCGGCCCTCGGAATCGAGCTTCAACGTTTCGCTCTGGCCGTAGAGCGCCGCCGAGAATTCCTCGCGCTCGTCCGAATAGGGCGGATAGCGCTCGATCAGCGCCTCGATCTCGGCGAGTAGCGCGTGCCCGCCCGCGTCGAGCGCGGGCCGGTCGATCGCCGGATGACAATAAAGTCCCTCGAAGCCGTCGCGCGAAAGCACCGCGCGGTAGCTCGCCGGAATCGAAATACGGCCCTTGGCGTCGAGGCGCATGGTGTAGGTCGAGACAAAGCGGTTCATGGGGCCGCCCGACGCGTGAACACGGACCTTCCCGCAACGCGAACGACGATTTGGGCGCACGCGACCAGAAGCCCCGCCCAACCGGGAAGGCTCGATACCGGAACGGGATGATTTGGGATATCATGGGATTATATGGCCGTCAATTTGCTGCTATCCGATGTCCACCGTTTCGGCGGCGGAGGGCCCGGGCGTCGCACGGCCGATTAACGCAAGCTGAAGCTTAAGAATTTGTTGCCGACGGCGAGCCGCACGACGCGTTCATCGAACTTCGGATAAATTGAGCGCCAGCAAGCCGATGCAACCCTTCTCCCCCGACTTCGCCGCCGCCGAGATCCTGCCCTCGCCCAATTTCGGCGAGCGCCGGGGCGCCGCCGCGCCCGACCTGCTCATTCTTCATTACACGGGCACGAAAACCGTAGAGGAGGCGCTCGCCCGGCTCCGCGATCCCGCCGCCGAGGTTTCGAGCCATTATTTCGTCTTCGAGGACGGCCGCGTCACCGAGCTCGTGCCCGAGGCGCTCCGCGCCTGGCATGCGGGCGTCTCGTCGTGGGAAGGCACGAGCGACATCAATTCGCGCTCGATCGGCATCGAGATCGCCAATCCCGGCCATGAATTCGGATACCCGGAATTCCCGCCGAAACAGATCAAGGCCGTGATCGCGCTCTGCCAAGACATTATTACGCGCCATCGCATCCGCGCCGATCGCGTGCTCGCGCACTCGGACGTGGCCCCCGGCCGCAAGCAGGATCCCGGCGAGAAATTTCCCTGGCGGCAACTGCATAAGGCCGGCATCGGCCATTGGGTCATACCCTCGCGCGGCGGCAAGGGTGCCGCACTCAAGACCGGCGATGGCGGCGCCGACGTGCTCGCGCTGCAAGAGGAGTTGGCGACCTATGGCTATGGAATTTCCGCGAGCGGCGAATTCGATTCAACGACCGCGGAGGTCGTCGCCGCGTTCCAGCGTCACTTTCGCCCGGCGCGTGTGGACGGCATCGCCGATGCTTCCACGCGAATCACGCTGCAGAAACTTTTGGTAACACGTCCGATGGTTGCCGCCTGATCGCCCCTCAACGGCCCCATTCGCAACTTTTATTCACATTCTTGCGCTCTCGCGAACGATGATTTCACAACGCACGCGAAATTAGCCCGATCAGAATCGGAACAATTAACGCCATATCGGATTCTTGTCGGCTTTTATTGCCCTTCTCCGGCATCTTTTGAAATCGAGAGGGCGATGGATGAAAATCAAAAAAATCGTAGTTTGTGGACTCGCACTCGTTGCGCTTGGAATGGGATCATCTGACGCAATCAAAGCCTCCGAAAACAAGCGCATCGATCGCGAGCCGCGCACCAACGGCGTTCCACCCGATCTGTGGACGCGCATGGAGCTCAGCACGATCGTGAGCCACTATGCGGAGGACGCCGGAATTCCCGACACGCTCGTGCGCGCGGTGGTGCGCGTCGAAAGCGACTGGGACCAGAGCATGACCGGCTTCGCCGGCGAGATCGGCCTCATGCAGATCAAGCCGGAGACCGCGCGCGACATGGGCTTCGTCGAAGAGGACGAGATGCTCTACGACCCCGATACGAACATCCGTTGGGGCGTACGCTATCTCGCCGAGGCCTGGAGGCTCGCGAACGGCGATCTCTGCCAGACCGTCCTCAAATATCAGGCGGGTCATGAGGCGGTGAAGATGACCCAGGCCGCGACCGAATATTGCGCTCGCGTCCGCAACCTGATGACTTCGGCTTCGCTCATCTGAGCCGCATTGCTCCCTCTCCCCATCCGGCCTCGGATGAACCCGGCTTCGGCTGGGGATAGGGATTGGGTGAGGGGGAAGGGCACGGGTATTTGCGTCTCTTCCCCCTCACCCGGCTCAGTACCTTGACCTTCCGGCCCGGAATGCCCACACCTCTCCGGGTCAGTCGGCCGGGCGGCCGCGGCGCATTCGCGTCGAGGAAAGTCCGGGCTCCACGGAGACACGGTGCCGGCTAACGGCCGGCGGGGGCGACCCCAGGGAAAGTGCCACAGAGAAGAGACCGCTTCGGCGATCCGCCGCAGCAAGGGTGAAACGGTGCGGCAAGAGCGCACCGCGCTTTCGGCAACGAAAGCGGCACGGCAAACCCCACCGGGAGCAAAGCCGAATAGGAATGGCAGCGGGAGAAATCCCGCGATCCGTCTTCGGATTCGCTATTCGGGTTGGCTGCTCGAGGCGGCGCGCAAGTGCCGTCCCAGAGGAATGGCCGCCGCGCGGGCTTGTCCTTGCGAAAGCGAGGAAGCAATCCCGCCCTACAGAACCCGGCTTACAGGCCGGCTGATGCTTGAGTGAGAAGGCCCGGCGGGACGACCGCCGGGCCTTCGCCCTTTAAAATCTGCGCGGCGGCTCAAAAGCCGATCAAATACCGCCGGCAAACTGGGCAATTAAATTACCTTTGCACAAACAATCTTGCGCTTGCGGACGCGGGGCGAAGCGCCGGGTCCAGCAATTCAGCGGGTTTGCCCCGCTTCGCCCAAATCTTGCTTTGCGTTGCACAATAGAGGAACTTCCAGCTCCCCATCGGCGTTGCTAGGGTCGGCTTAGCTCAGAAACGGGAGGCGACCTTGGTTCTCAGCCGTCCGATCAATGTGCTGGTGGCATTTGCCGCTTTCGCTTTCGTGGGAGCGGTGCTGCTCGGCATGTTCTGAAATTGAGCAAGAAATCCAATCAAGCGCGCCGGAGAGGGAAGCCTCCCCGGCGCTTTTTTATCAAGCCTAGGCCACTTCCCGGCTCGACCCGGCAATCACCATTCGCCGGTCGCGCCCGAGCCAGAGCGACACGGTGAGCGCGTCCTTGGTGGCCCGTTCAGGAGCCAGCGTGCGGTGGAGGACGACGTCGAGCCCGGCCGCCGCTATCCACTGCGCCACCGTTTCTTCCGCGAAACCGAGCCGGCGGTGGGCGTGCTCCTCGCGCAGGAATTCGAGCTCATGCGGGGCGAAGTCGATCACCAAGAGCCGCCCGCCCGGCCGCAAGAGACGCGCCGCTTCCCGGACGGCCCGCCCGCCATCTTCCAGGAAGTGCAGCACCTGGTGGACGATCACCACATCGAAGGCGTCGCGGCCGAGCGAAAGATTGTAGATGTCGCCCTGCCGCACGCTGCAATGCTTGAGGCCCGCGCGCTCAAGATTGGCCCGCGCGATGCCGAGCATTTCGGGATTGAGATCGATGCCGACGCCGCGGCCGATCTCGGGGCCGAACAATTCGAGCATGCGGCCGGTACCGGTGCCGAGGTCGAGGAGGCTCTCGATGCGCACGCCCGATAGCGCCTCGCGGATCGCCGCCTCAACCGCGGCTTCCGCGACATGAAGCTTGCGCAGCTCGTCCCAGTGACGGGCGTGCTTGCGGAAATAGGCTTGCGCCGCGGCGGCCCGCGCCGCCCGCACCTGGTTCAGCCGCTCGCGATCGCGGGCCAGCACCCGGTCTGCCGGATCGATCAGGTCAAGGAGCGCTTGGCCAAGCTTCGCGCCCGGCCCCTCGGACACGCGGCGATGAAAGGCCCAGCTTCCCTCGCGGAAGCGCTCGATGAGGCCGGCTTCGGAGAGCAGCCGCAAATGCCGCGATACGCGCGGCTGCGATTGGCCGAGGATCTCGATGAGGTCCGAGACCGTCAGCTCCGCCTCGCCGAGCAACGCCAAGAGCCGCAGGCGCGTGTCTTCCGCCGAGGCCTTGAGGCCCGCGAGCAGCATTTCAAATCCGAGCCGACCGTCTTTCGACGCCACCTTCTTCTCCTGCCGGAAATTTCCGTCTACCTAGACGCAGATAGGACGAATGACCATTTCCCGCTTTCCCGGTTCGCCCCTGGCCGAGCTACTATGATACCTTCCTCGCCTCGGCCGACGAATCGCCGGAACACGCAGAAAAACCGCAACTGAATGATCATTCTCAAGCCGTGACCGCGCCCCTACTATCGCTCCCTCATAAACTGTCCATTGCGGTGCCAATGCTCCCTGCTCCGCCTGCCGGCCGCGATCTGCGGCTCGATTTTTTTCGCGGGCTTTCGCTCTGGTTCATTTTTCTCGACCACGTGCCGTCGAACATCGTGGCCTGGTTCACGGTGCGCAATTACGGTTTCTGCGACGCCTCCGAAGTCTTCGTGTTCATTTCCGGCTACACCGCCGCCTTCGTCTATGGCCACGTGATGAAGGAGCGCGGCTTCGTCATCGGCGCCGCGCGCATCCTCAAACGCGCCTGGCAGATCTATGTCGCCTTCGTATTTCTCCTCGTCTTCTACTTCGCCGAGATCGCCTACGTATCAAGTCACTTCTCGAATCCGCTCTATACCGAGGAATTCGGCATCTTCGACTTTTTCCAGAAACCCGACGTGGTGCTCATCGAGGCGCTGATATTGCGATTCCTGCCCGCCAATGTCGACGTGCTGCCGCTCTATATCGCGCTGATGACGTTCTTTCCGCCGGTGCTATGGCTGATGTTGCGCCAGCCCAATCTCACGCTGTTGTTCTCGGTCGTCTTTTATTTCGTCGCCAAGACGCTCGATTGGAACCTCATGCTCTATCCTTACGACCACAGCTGGTTCTTCAACCCCTTCGCCTGGCAGCTTCTGTTCGTCATCGGCGCGTGGTGCGGGCTCGGAGGAGCGCGGCGCGTCGCGCCGATTCTAAATTCGCCGCCCGTCATTGCGCTCTGCGTACTCTATCTCGTATTCGCCGCACCCCTGCAATTGAGCTGGTTGTTTCCCTCGGTTTCCGGCCGCATGCCGGGCTGGCTGATGATCTTGCCGCTCGACAAGACAGGGCTTTCGGGCTGGCGGCTTTTCCATTTCCTCGCGCTCGCCGCGCTGGTCATTTACTACGTGCCGTTCGACGCGAAATTCCTACGCTCGAATTGGGCGCGACCGCTCATTCTGTGCGGCGAGCATTCGCTCGAAATCTTTTGCCTCGGCGTCTTTCTGTCGTTTTCCGCTCATTTCGTGCTGACGGAAATCTCGAGCCTGATCGCGATGCAAGTCGCCGTCAGCCTTGCCGGCATCGCCCTGATGGTAACCGTGGCCGCGCTGATGACGTGGTATAAAGACATCGAACGCCGGGGCGGCAAGCCTCCGCCATCGGCGACGCAAGAAGGCTATCGGGGAGTGACGGCATCATGAGGATGCTTTCCGTAGCATTGTCGCTTGTGCTGTTGGCTGCGGGTGCGGCCCGCGCCGAGCCGAACAGCTGTGACGTTCCCGACAATCTGGTGGAGACCTTCGCGCGACTTCCCCGCGTCGGGCTCTCGGTCAAGCGCGATCATAAACTCGAAATCGTCGTGCTTTCGGCCGCCCCGAAACTCTCGGGCGAGGCGAGCAGCCTGAAGAGCTATCCCTATTATCTGGAAAGCGAACTGCGCGAGCGGCTGAAGGGCACCGACGTCCACGTCTTCGCCCAGTCCGAGCCGCGAAAAACCATTCTTGAGATCGCCAGGGACTTGCCCCGCCTTCTCTCCGAGCGGCAGCCGGTCCTCGTGATCTGGCAGACCGGCACGGTCGAGGCCATGCGCGGCATCGACCCCGACGGCTATGGCCGCGCGCTCGATTCGAGCGTTGCTGCACTGCAAAACGGGGGCGCCGATGTGGTATTGATTAACCAGCAATTTAGCCCCCGCACGGATTTCATGTTCGATGGCGGGCCCTATACAGAAAATATGCGCTGGGTCTCACAGACGCGTGACATCCCCTTATTTAACCGCTACGAAGTGATGAAATATTGGGGGGAAACCGGGGCCTTCGATTTAACCGCCCTGAAGAATGACGGCACTTATGAGAAGGTTCATAGGTGTATCGGCCGGCTGATCGCCGACCTCGTCATGCGGGCGGCCTCGCTTTCCGGGAATGTGGAGCGCTGATTGAAACGCCCTTTTGCGTGCCTTGCCGCCGCCTGCCTAGCCGCGTCCTTCGCGGCGGTTGACGCGCGCGCGCAGGAACCGCCCCGCTTCCGGGCCGACTGCCGGGCGCCCACCGACATCGTCCATCTCGACGAAATGCTGCCGCACCTCGCTGCCCGCATCACGCAGAAGGAAGCGGTGACGATCGTCGCACTCGGCTCCTCCTCGACCGCCGGCGCCGGCGCGAGTTCCGTCAACTTCACCTATCCCGCGCGGCTCGAAGTGGAGCTCAAGGCGTATTTCCCCGGCGTTCCCATTCGCGTGCTGAACCGGGGCATCGGCGGCGAGGACGTAAAGGAAATGAACGAGCGCATGGAGCGCGACGTCGCGGCGGCGAAGCCCGATCTCGTGCTGTGGCAGCTCGGCACCAACGCCCTCCTGCGCGACAACGGCGTCGATCCCGAGCAGCCGCTGATCCTCGAAGGGCTGAGGCGGCTCGCTGCGATGAACGCCGACGTCGTGCTCCTGGATCCGCAATACGCGCCGAAGGTGCTGAAGGATCCCGACGCCTATCCGATGGTCGACCTCATTTCGGACATCGCGCATGAGAAGCACATCAATCTCTTCCGCCGCTTCGCGCTGATGCGCTACTGGCACGAGACGAGCGGCGTGCCGTTCGAGACGTTTCTGTCGCCCGACCAGTTGCACATGAACGACTGGAGCTATGGCTGCACGGCGCGCTATCTGGGTGCGGCGATCGCGGAATCCGTTTCGATCGAACTCGCCGCCCAGCCGAAGGCGAAGACCGAAGCGATGCATGCCTCGGCGCCGCCGGCAGCGGTATCGGGCCAAGCCACCGGGCGATAACGCCGGGATTTCTTCCGGCTCCCGCTTTCGATCCCCCCTTATTGACGAGAATTTAGCGGCTGCCCGCGTGCGCACGCTTGACATTCCTTTTCGGCGGGCTTTGTAATTCCGTCATGGGGAATGCGATCTCCCCACGAGGCGACAGGCCGAAGCATCGCGTCCCATTCCTTCGAAAGGACGCGCCATGTCGTCAATCAACGCTATTTCCGCCGAAAAACTCGCGCGCCTCGTCGGCACGCCGAAATGCCCCGCCCTCGTCGATGTCCGCACCGACGAGGACTTCGCCTCCGAGCCGCGCCTGATCCCGGGCTCGGTCCGCCGTCCGGCCGACGATCCGTCCGGCTGGGCCGCCGAATTCGCCGGCCGCTCGGCGATCGTCATTTGCCAAAAAGGATTGAAGCTGAGCGCCGGCGTTGCCGCCTGGCTCCGTCACGCCGGCGTGCCCGCCGATCTTTTGGAGGGCGGCACCGCCGCCTGGGCGAAAGCCGGCCTTCCGCTCGTGAACGCGAAGAAACTGCCGCGGCACGACAAGGAAGGCCGCACGGTATGGGTCACCCGCGCCCGGCCCAAGATCGACCGCATTGCCTGCCCCTGGCTTATCCGCCGCTTCGTCGACCCCAACGCCGTGTTTCTGTTCGTCGCGCCGCCCGAGGTGTTGCCGGTGGCCGAGCGCTTCGGGGGCGAGCCTTTCGACATCGAGAATGTGCCCTGGAGCCACCGCGGCGATCTTTGCACCTTCGACGTGATGCTCGACGAATTCGGCCTCCGTATCGAGCCGCTGCTTCGCCTCGCCACGATCGTGCGCGGCGCCGACACCGGCCGCCTCGACCTCGCGCCGGAAGCGGCCGGGCTGCTCGCGGCGTCGCTGGGATTTTCCCGCATGTATGCCGACGATCTCGCCCAGCTCGAGGCGGGGATGGCGCTCTACGACGCCTTCTACCGCTGGTGCCGCGACGCCACCGACGAGACCCACGGCTGGCCGTCGCACAAGGCGGGGGCGTGAGATGGAGAATACGGCTTCCGCAAAAGCCCTTCGCGCGTCTCCTTCCTTTCCTTCCTTCGCGGAGGCGTTCCACGTCTGGCTGAAGGTGGCGGCACTTTCCTTCGGCGGGCCCGCCGGTCAGATCGCGGTCATGCATCGCATTCTCGTCGAGGAGAAGCGGTGGATTTCCGAAAGCCGTTTTCTGCACGCGCTCAACTACTGCATGCTGTTGCCGGGCCCCGAGGCGCAGCAGCTCGCCACCTATATCGGCTGGCTGATGCACCGCACCGCCGGCGGCATCATGGCCGGCGGGCTGTTTATTCTGCCGGGCATCGTTTCGATCATGGCCCTGAGCTACGTCTATGCGGCCTACGGCAAGGTCGGCGCGGTGGCGGCGCTCTTCTTCGGGCTGAAAGCCGCGGTCCTCGCCATCGTGATCGAGGCGCTGGTGCGGATCGGCAAACGCGCATTGAAAACGAACGCGATGTTCGTGCTCGCGGGCGCCGCCTTCGTTCTGATTTTCTTTTTCGGCGTTCCGTTTCCGCTGATCATTCTCGCGGCGGCCATCATCGGATTTGCCGGCGAGCTTTCCGGCCACGCCTCGTTTCAGGCGAGCGCCGGACACGGTGGGGCCGGCAAGACCGAACACGGCGATAGCCTGCTTGGTGACGAGCTTCCCGCCCACGCGCGACCTACGATCTCGTGGACGATTACGGTCGCCGCGATCTGGCTGTTGCTTTGGCTTGTTCCGGTCAGCGTCATTCTCGCGACCCTCGGCCCGGCGAATGTCTTCAGCCAGATCGCCCTCTTCTTCAGCAAGATGGCGCTGGTGACCTTCGGCGGCGCCTATGCGGTGCTTGCTTATGTCGCGCAGCAAGCAGTCGAGAATTATCACTGGCTTGCGCCCGGCGAAATGCTCGACGGTTTGGGAATGGCGGAGACGACGCCGGGCCCGCTGATCATGGTGTTGCAGTTCGTGGGCTTCATGGCGGCCTTTCGCGACCCCGGCGGCCTGCCGCCGATGCTCGCGGCGACGCTCGGCGGCTTGCTCGCCACCTGGGTCACGTTCACGCCCTGCTTCCTGTGGATTTTTCTCGGCGCGCCGTTCATCGAGAAACTGCGCGGCAACAAGGCGCTGAACAGCGCGCTTTCGGCCATCACCGCCGCCGTCGTCGGCGTGATCTTGAACCTCGCGATCTGGTTCGCGATCCACACGATCTTCCGGGAAGTATTTCGCATCGGCCAATTCGGCCTGTCGTTCGATTCACCGGTATTCGCGAGCGTCAATGCGTGGGCGCTTTTCCTGTCCGTCGCCGCCGCCATTGCGATCTTCCGGTTCAAGATCGGAATGATCCCGGTGCTGATCGCCTGCTCGCTCGCGGGGCTCGGCCTCTATCTCGCCGGCGCCATTGCGTGACGGGGGCCGGGGTTTTGGACCCGAACATTCTCCATCTCGCAATCTTCGTCGCGGCGACTTTCCTGGCCGCGTTTGTCGCCGGCATCAGCGGTTTCGCGTTCGGCCTCGTCGCCGCGGGAATTTGGCTGCATGTGATCACGCCCGTGCAGACGGCTGTCCTGATCGTCGCCTTTGGTTTATTGGCGCATGGAAGCTCCGTTTGGAAACTGCGTCACGCCCTGAATTGGCGGCGGCTGTGGCCGTTTCTGTTGGGCGGGGCGTTTGGCGTCCCGGTCGGCGTCGGCATTCTGGAATGGGTGAACCCGCGACATTTGCGCGAAGGCGTCGGCGCCGTGCTTATTCTGTACAGCCTCTACTCGCTTGTCCGTCCGAACTTGAAGCTTTCGGCGACAAATCCCGTGATCGACGCCGGGGTCGGTTTTCTGAACGGCGTTCTGGGAGGCGCCACGGGCCTTGCGGGAATTATTGTCGCGGTCTGGTGCGGGTTGTTGGCTTGGCCCAAGGATCAACAGCGCGCGGTTTTTCAACCCGTCGCGGTCGTGGTCTTTCTCATGAGCGCGGGCTGGCTCGGCGCCAAGGGAGCGGTGTCATGGGATTCCACCTGGCTTTTTGTCATCGGATTGCCGGCGCTGGCCTGCGGGCTTTGGCTGGGCCTGAAACTCTACGGACGGCTGGACGAGCAGATGTTTCGAAAATTGATCCTCGTGTTGTTGCTTGTTTCGGGCGCTTCGCTGTTCGTGCGATGAGCGGCCCAGACTAATCCCTGAAATCGATCGGCGGCTGCGCGGCACGGTTGACTTCGAGTTTGAAGACATCGGGTCGCGCATAGTGCCCGGCAACGTCGAGCGACCGGCGCGAGCGTGCGGCGGCTTCGCGTTCGATCTCGCCGTAGAGAATCCCCTTCTCGCGCCGGAGCGGCCCGGCCGCGATCTTGCCGAATGGCTGCACGATCACCGCGTCGCCGTCGCAGAGCCAGTCCTCGTCGTCGACGATGCGCTTCCGCTCCGGGAAATTCGCCGGCAGGTCCTTGCCCTGCAGCGCGGTGCCGACGCCAACAACCCAACAACCGCCTTCCTTGGCGATGTGTTTCATGGTCGCGATCCACTCCTCGCCGCAGTCCCAGGTGGGCGCTAGAAGAATGTCCATGTTCTGCGCATACAGCGCGTAGCGCGACAGCGGCATGTAGTTTTCC
>JBGPVT010000030.1:0-13058 GCA_041491825.1 Xanthobacteraceae bacterium
AGTCCGGTCACGGGACTTGAGGCCGATCGCGACCCGAAACGGCGCCAAGTCGTGCGCATTACCAAAGTCCAATCGGCTGCCGACTCGGCGTTCACCGACACGATGACCGGCGGCAAGTTCACGCCGCGCACAAACACAACGGATCCGACCCTGCCGCTTCAGCGCGTGGTATGGCGGCAAGAGGACGCGCTGACTTTCACGCTCTGCATTTCGGCGAAAACGGAAGAAGGGGCCCTGATCGATCCGGTTTCGGTCGCGCGCGGCAATATCGCGCCGGCGGATCACGGACGCACGGTCAAGCGCGATTCCGACAAGCAGGAGCTCGCCCTGCCGGATGCGGGCGCCGGCCGCTGGCCGCTGCCTTCGCTTGCCCTTCCCTCGGCGCCGTTGACCCACCAACCGATGCCGCCGGAAGCCGAATACGACTCCGAAGGGCGTTTGCTCATGGGTCGCCACGATCTCGATCGCAGCGTACGCGAGGTGCTGCCGGCGGCCGTGCTCCTGCTGAAATTCCCGAATAGCGAAAATGAAATCTGGACCGCGGCCCCGCACCTCCTCGACAGCGATTCTTACGACCAGGAGTTCGTCGCCGAAATCGACAATCAGGGCGAAGCGCGGCTGCGCTTCGGGGATGACCAATATGGACGCCGACCCATGGATGCGGTGCGGGCAATCGCGCGCTATCGGATTGGAAACGGCCGCGCCGGCAACATCGGCGCGGAGGCGCTCGTGCATATTGTCGAGCCCGATCCGGCCGATCCGCTCGATCCGGCAAGTCCTGGCGCGTTGTTGAAATTCGCCGACGTCGATCGCGTTTATCAGCCGATTTCTGCGCGTCTCGGCACCGATGCCGAGACGATCGAGGAAGTGCGCCAAATCGCGCCCGAAGCTTTTCGCGCGATTCAATTCCGCGCCGTGACGGAAAAAGATTGGAACGAGATCGCACTGAGGCATCCCGAGGTCGCTGGGGCAAAATCCTCGTTTCGATGGACAGGAAGCTGGTACACCGTCTTCGTCGCGATTCAGCCGCGTCGAAGCGAGAATTTGAGGCGGCTCGCGGGCGGCGGCATCGAGCTTGCGCCTGACTTCGCCTCGACCATCGCGGCCTTTCTCAAGCGTTTCAAGCTTGCGGGATACGACCTTGTCGTGCGCGCCGCCGTTTATGTTCCGCTCGAGATCGATATCCAGCTCTGCATTGCTCGCGGCTGTTTCCGCGGAGACGTCGTGGCGGCGGCCACGCGTATCCTTTCCAATCGCGAATATGCCGACGGCACCCGGGGCTTCTTCCATCCACTCGCATTCAGCTTCGGCGAGCCGGTCTATCTGTCGCGTCTCTACAAGGCGATCGAATCCGTTGAAGGTCTCGAATCGGCGACCATGACCGCCTTCAATCGTTATTGGGAAATTCCGCGGGACGAAATCAAACGTGGCGTAATCGAAATGGGACCGTTCGAGATTCCGCTCCTCGATAACGATCCGAACTTCCCGGAAAACGGCGTGCTCAAATTGTCCGCGGTGGGAGGCCTTTGAAATGGCCGGTTTAGCACCCCTCCCGGCATTTTGCGCGTGCTGCACGAGCCCCGTGCCGCCGGCGCCGGCCATTGTCTGGAATCGCCCGGGCCTCTCGCAGATCATGTTTCGGATCGGCACCTTCGCGACGTTTCGCGAAGCGTTGCTCGAGGGCATCGCGGCCGAAGCCTCGCTCGCCGCCCTCACCACGCGCGAAAGCGACGACTACGCGATCACGCTGTTTGAGCTTTCCGCCGCGCTCGGCGACGTCCTCACCTTTTACAACGAGCGGATCGCGAACGAGCTGTTCATCCGAACCGCCCGCGAGCGCGATTCCGTGCTGCGGCTCGTTCGCTTGATCGGTTACCGACTGCGTCCGGGACTCGCGGCGACGGCGATGCTCGCCTTCGGCCTCGATGCCAGCGCCGAAACCCGCATTCGTCGCGGCCTCAAGGTGATGAGCGTTCCCGGGCAGGACGAGCGTCCGCAAACCTTCGAAACGCTCGAACAAATCGTCGCGCACGGCGATCTCAATGCCGTGCAGGCTCTCGCGCCTCCCCTGCCGTTCAATGCCTTCCAAAAAGGCCAAACGCGGGCGCCGCTCGTCGATTATCCCAAACCGCTGATGCAAGGCGACGCGATCGTCATCTTCGGTTTCAGCGCTAAGGGTATCGCTATCGAGGAAAAAACGGTGGATGCGCGCGATGGGGCCGCCGGTGACGAACATCTGAGTTTTAGCCCGCCGGTTCAGTCGCGGGGCGGGTGGCCGGGCGTTACCCGCGTGGAGAAAATCCAGCGGCGGCTGCGCTTTTTCGGATACAACGCGCCGATCCGCTTTCCAAGCTATGATCCCAGCAAGCTGACCTGGTCAACCCCGGCCATCGACGGCAGCTATACCTCGCCTGACGGCAACTATCCGCTCGATACCCGCTACGACGATCTGAAAATCGGAACGCGGCTCCTGATCGATCTTGGCCCCGTTCCCGATACTACGCCGAGACTGCTAACGGCGGTCGTGCTGGCGAGTTCGGAGCAGAATGCGTCGATCAACAACACCGACAAGACCGCAACATACGAGCAAGACTCCATAACATACGCGCAAGACACCGTAACATGCGCGCAATTGGGTCAAACGATACGCGGACAGCCCATGGCGGCCCCGTTGAACGGCGGCCATCGCGTTCTCGCGCGCTCGGGAGCCGGCACGCTTGTCGATTTCGATCCGCTGGGCGGAGCGACTTCTTGGCAAAGCATCGCGAATATTGGGAGCGATGTTTCAGCCCTATCGACCGACGCGAACCGCATCGACGCTTTTGCGAGCAACGGCTTCGGCGTGCTGAGCGCGGCGACATGGGTTTCCGGCGCATGGAACTGGACCAATCTCGACGGCGTCATCACCTCGACGCCGAAGGCGCTGACGCTTCCCGGCGGGGAGATCATCGTCTTCGCGCGCGGCCTCGATTTCGCGCTTTGGTATCGGAACATCACGCGCGGCGCGAAGGACGTCTCCGGCGGTCCGTGGACGTCGCTGAGCGGCATCGTCGCTTCCGATCCCGCGGTCATTAGCGACGGGTCGAATATCGGCGTCTTTGTCAGGGGCATCGATCGCGGACTCTGGCTGATCGCACGCAATGGCGGCGTCTGGTCGGACTGGCAGCCGCTGCACGGCAAGCTCGCGAGTGCACCCGCCGCCGCCTCGACCGGCAGCAATCATGTCGATGTCGTGGCACTTGACGATGACGGTTCGGTGGCCCATCGCCGCCGCACATCCTCGGGCTGGTCGCATTGGCGCAATCTCGGCGGGCAAGTGAAGGGAACGCCAGCGATCGTCGCGACCGGCCCCGACAGCGTCGGCATTTTCGCTTTGGGCGCCGACGGCCAGCTTTGGCAGATCGCGCGCGTGGGCGATATTTGGTCGCCTTGGATGCCGCTCGGCGGCAAGCTGGCGGGCGCGCCCTCGGCCATCGTCCATAACGGAGACGTGCTCATCTATGCGCAGGACTCCGACGGCCTGATCGCGGGCCTTACCTGGTCGGGCGGCTGGCAGCTCTGGAATCGCCTTACCCCCGATCTCGGGATGATCGATGACCGGCGCCAAACGCGGATATATCAGCTCGCCGACCGCGAGATCTCATTCCGCGAATTCGAGTATCCGCCGATGCTCTTCGGCGGCAAAGCCGCGATCCGTCTTAAGCCCGGACAGCATGCCCTCGGCGGGTTGGCGAAGCTCGAAAAAGGGCGGCGCATTCTCGTGGAATCGGGCGCGACGAAACACTTCGCCACGGTCAACGCCGCCATTCCGTATGCAAGCGCGCCCGGCGAGCCCGAAGACCATCTGCTCGTGGACTTCAGCCCGTCCTTGCCTCGTCCGCTCGCCAAGGCGACGCTCAAGGGAAATATCGCCGAGGCGAGCCACGGCGAGACGCAGCCCGACGAGACGCTCGGCAACGGCGATGCTTCCAAGAACTTCCTCAAATATCGCCTGGCGCGCTCGCCGCTCACCTATCTTCCGAGCAAGACGTCGTTGCAAGGCGACCCCGCGCTGGAAATCAGGGTGAGCGGAGAACTCTGGCAGAACGCGGCAAGTCTTTACGGCCGCGGCGCCACCGAGCGCGTCTTTACGGCGCGCACGACCGATGCGGGCGATACGATCGTGACCTTCGGCGACGGCCGCACCGGCGCGCGGGTGCAGAGTGGAGCGATGAACGTGGTCGCGCGCTACCGGCGCGGGCTGGGCCTTGAAGGCCTCGTAAAGGCGGATCAACTTTCGATCGCGATGGAGCGGCCGGTCGGCTTGCGGACGGTCACCAATCCGTTGCCGGCCGAGGGCGGCGCCAATCCGGAGAAACGAGACGACGCCCGCAACGCCGCGCCGACCGCCATCCGCACTTTCGGGCGCGCCGTATCGCTCCGCGATTTCGAATGGATTGTCACATCATCCGGACTGATCAGCCGCGCCTTTGTCACCTGGGTCTGGTACGAATTGCAGCGCGCGGTGCACCTGACCGTCGCGGCCACCGCCGGCGCGAAACTTTCCGAGACCTCGCTCGGCAAGCTCTACGTCGCGCTCAATGCCGTTCGCGATCCCAACCGGCGGCTTTTTCTCGCCAATCTCGTCCGCGTGCCCATCGTCGTGAAGGCAAGAATTATCGCCGATCCGGCGTTCGAGCAGGAAAAGGTGCTACAGGCGGCGCGCGCCGGCCTTGCGCAGCTTTTCGCTTTCGAGACCATGCCGCTCGGCGCCGCGGTGCATGTGAGCCACGTCTATTCCGCGCTACAGGCGGCGAAAGGCGTGGCTGCGGTCGGCATCGATCTTTTTCATCTCAAGGGATACCAGTCGCTGAGCGCGAAGGAACGCGCGGTGCGCGCCGTGACGGCGGATCCGGTGCAACAGCACATCCGCATATTCGAGGCGCGGCCCACACCCAGCGATCCATCGCTGATCGACCGCTACGCGCATGCCGGATTCGTAGGCAGTCCGCCCCCGGTGCTGCCGGCCGAGCAGGCTTTCATCCAGAATCCGGCGACCGATCTCGCTCTCTCCCTCGTCGAGGCGCTCTGACATGGCCTACTCGAACGCCGCGACCGACAAGCTCTACGGCCTGTTGCCGGCCTACATACGCGAAAAGGATACGGCGGAAGGCGAGCCGTTGCGCGGGCTGTTGCGCGTCATCGAACGCCAGTTGGACGCCATCGACGGCGACATCCGTCAGCTTCAAGAAGATGCCTTCATCGAGACCAGCGAGCCTTGGGTCATTCCCTATATCGGCGATCTCGTGGGCACGATCGCGCTCTTCGACGAAAGCCAGGTGCGCGACGGCGACACGGCGACGGAGCTCTTCACCGATCTCGAAGGGCCGAATCTGCACGCGCCCATCGCGCTTCGCGCCCGCGCCGACGTCGCCAAGACAATCTATTACCGCCGCCGCAAGGGCACGTTGCCGATGCTCGAGGAGCTCGCGCGCGACGTCACCGGCTGGGCCGCGCACGCGGTCGAGTTCTTCGAGCTGATCGGCTGGACGCAATGGGTTCGCAACCACCTGCGGATGTATGCGCCGCGCACGCCGAACATCCGCTCGGTCGAGCGCATGGACCGCCTCAATCGCGCCTTCGACGAGATTCAGCACACCGTGGACGTGCGGAAGGTTTCGCAGAGCGAAGGTTGGTACAACGTTCGCAACATCGGCTTCTTCCTTTGGCGGCTGAACGCCTATGGAATGCACGCCGTGGATGCCCGCCCGCTCGGAGCGGGCGGCGACTACCGCTATCACTTCAGCCCGCTCGGAAACTCGGCGCCGCTCTTCAGCCGCAAGCGCCCCGAGGGCGATGAATCCGGACTCGCCACCGAGCTGCACGTGCCGCAGCCGATCCGGCCCCCGCGCTTCTACGAAGATTTGAAAGCCTACGGCGCGTCCGCATTGCCGAAGCTCGGCTTCACGAATTTCTACGGATTGTTCGAGGCTTTCCCCGGTTTCAATATCGCGCCGGCGCCGAGCTTGATGGTCTTCGTCGATGGACAGCCGGTGCCGGCCGATGCCGTTCGCTGCCACGATCTTTCGGTCTGGACCCAGCCCGATCCGGCGACGGTCACGATCGATGTGAAATTGGGGCGCCTCGCGCTGGGGCAAAATTTCGTGCCTACACAAAACGTCGAGGTGTATTACCACTATGGGTTCCCGGCGGATCTCGGCGGCGGTCCGTACGCCCGCCGCGCCTGGCTCAGCAAGCTTTCCCTGGCCGAAGCCGTCTATGTCGTCGACAAAAGCGGCGTGCCCGGCAAATTCGCCACCGTCACCGACGCGCTCAACCAGTGGGCCGGCGACGGCGGGCCCGATGCGATCATCCGGATCGGCGACAATCGCACCTACGCGGAAACGCTGACGATCGACGTTCAACCGGCGAAGGGCCGCCGGCTCGCCATCGAAGCCTCGGATGGCTGCCGTCCGCACCTGCGTCTTACCGGCTCCCTCGCCATTCAGGGCGATCGGCCGGATTTCACGCTGACGATCGGCGGATGCCTGATCGAGGGGAGTATCGATCTCCAGGGTTCCCTCTACCGGCTGCGGCTCTTGCACACGACCGTGGTGCCGAATGTTTCGATCGCCGAACCCGATCCCAATCTTCCGACGACCCCGATCACGGTATCTTCGCCGAGCCTCACCGTCGCCGGCGGCGCTGCCAATATGGAATTGCGGGTCGAGATCGCCTTTTCGATCGTCGGCGGGATCCGCATGCCGGAGCATGCCGCCGGACTCTTCGCGCTCGACAGCATCATCGACGTTTTCGGTGCCGCAGCGATCGCCGGCGTCGGCGCCGCGGATGCGCCCGGCCCCCCGGTTCATCTCGAGCGCTGCACCGTGCGCGGCACGACGCATGTCCGCCAGATCGATCTTGCGACCGAAGTTATTTTCGACGGCGTCGTCACCGCCGAACGCATCCAGACCGGCTGCGTGCGCTTTTCGTATGTCGAACCGAAGTCCCGCACGCCGCGGAAATATCGCTGCCAGCCCGGCCTCGCGGAACGCAGCGAGATCGAGGCGGCGCAGGCGAAGTCGACCGTGCCGCTGACGGACGCGGAGTGCGACGCCATTCGCGCGCGGGTGCGCCAGCGCATCCATCCCGAATACACGGCCGAGCAATACGGCAAGCCCGCCTATTTACAGCTTTTTCTTCTCGGATCGCCCGAAATCGCGACCGGCGCCGAGGATGGCTCCGAGATGGGCGTCTACTGCCACCTCAAGCAACCGCAGCGCGAGGCCAATCTGCGTTTGCGTCTCGAAGAATATCTGCCGTTCGGACTGGAATACGGATTCATTTATTCGACCTGAAGTCGACCATGCGCTGATTGATTGGAGAGGGTGCCATGAGCGGGGACTACACCAGGTTTACTTTCAAGCCTCGCAATCGTTATTCGAACGTGCTGCAACAGCAGGGACGCGTTCAACTCGATTCCGACTGGAACGAGGCGGTCGCCATCATCAAGCACCGCGCGCGCGCGCAGGCCGAGGACACCTTCGGCAAATTCGGCGTGCCTCCGCTGACCAACAAGGACGCGTTCTGGCTCGCGATCAGCGCCGGACCCGATCTTTCGATCAAACCCGGCCGCATCTACGTGGACGGCTTGCTGGTCGAACTCTTCGATGACGATAAAGCGACCTACAAAAATCAACCCTATTTTCCGAACCCGCCGGATCTGCCGGGGGGCGGCGATGCGGTGGTCTATCTCGACGTGTGGGAGCGCGAAGTCACCTATGTCGAGGATCCTTTGCTCCTCGACGACGCGCTCGGCGGCGCCGATACGGCCACCCGCACGCAAACCGTCTGGCAGCTCAAATTCGACCCGCACGACAACGCGACGTGCGGATTGGACGTGGGCGACCCTCCCTCGCAAGGCCTGCTCACGACGCAAGCCGTGTCGCCTCCCGACCCCAACGATCCCTGTCTATTGCCTCCGATCGGAGGGTATCGCGGTCTCGAAAATCGGCTCTATCGGGTCGAGATTCAGACGCCGGGCATTTTGGGGGCTGCGAAGTTCAAATGGTCGCGCGACAACGGATCGATCGTTTCGGGAATCACGGATATTTCGACCGACCTTACCACGCTCACCGTCAAGCTGATCGGACGCGACCAGTATTTTCGCTTTAATATCGGCGACTGGGTCACCATCACCGACGATTACCGCGAATTTCACGGCGAGCCCGGCGAAATGGCTCAGATCGTGGACATCGACGAGGTCAATAACAGAATCGTGCTCGACCGGGCGATGCCATCGAGCGGGCCGCTGACTTTCGGTGCGGACAAGGACAAAATCGCCGCCCGGCACACGCGCATCCAGCGCTGGGACGAGACCGCGGCCAAGAATCCCGTCATCGATTTGACGACCGGATTAATGGCGACCGGCGCCGGCCCGATCGACATCGAGGACGGCATCCAGGTCAGTTTCGCCACCAAATCGCCAACCGGAGAATTCCGCGTCGGCGATTATTGGACGTTCTGGGCGCGGACCGCGACCGCGCGGATCGAGATCCTCGACCAGGCGCCGCCCCGGGGCATCAAACATCATTACGTGCAGCTTGCGGCGATGCACAACATCGCCACTTCGGACCGCAAGCTGGTCAATTGCCGGCCGGAAACGCCCGAGGAAGATTGCTGTTGCACCAAGGTCGTGGCGCCGGGGGCGCCGGACGGAGCCATCCAAAAAGCTATCGACGAACTTTCCAGGGGCAAGGGAGGTTGCGTGTGCCTGAAGACCGGCACGCACACGATCTCCACCACGATTAAAATTGTCCACGACAACATCAAACTCGTCGGCGAGAGTCCCGGCACGGTCGTGCAGATCAACAAAGACATGCCCGCGCTTCAGATCGGCAGCCTGCCGCTAGATTCCCCGACCCAAAATGTAGAAATATCGACGATCCGCTTTGAGCGGCTGAAGCCCGGTGACCCTAGCGCGGTCGTCGAGATTTATAACGCGCGGGAAATCTCGATTCTCGATTGCGGCGTCAAGGATGCGCCGCTCGGCCCGATCAAATCGGTCGAAGATTCTTCAAATTCGATGGGAATCGAGATCGTGAATGCCGGCGATGTCTCCATTGCCCGCTGCAATATCGAAACGGCCATGACGGGAATACACGTCAGCAGCGATGTAGAAGGCTTTTTGCGATTACAGGATAACGTCCTCGATCTCAGTGCGGCCAGGGATAAGAAAAAACTGCCGGCCGTTGTCGGCATACTCGTTCAAGACACGCCCGCGGCCTGTTTTATCGAAGGCAATATGATTTCCGGCGCGCTGATGGGGATCATCATCAATAATAGCCTAACTGGTCCACCCGCTTCGAGTGTCGAAGGACCGATTGTCGCGCGAAATATAGTGTTCTGCGAACTCCCTCCCCAAACACTGAAAGTCGACACGCCGCTTTTCGGAATCGACGTGGCGGCCGGCTACAGCATAGTCGCGGAGAACCTCGTTCACGTGAGCGCTTTGGGCGTTACGAATGGAGGGATTCGCATCACCGGGGCCAAAATTGACGTTGTCGATAACGAGGTCCGCTTTGACATGGATGCAATACTGGGTGGTCCAACAGGTATTGCCATCGGCTACTACGACGAGACATCGCCGGTGATAACCAGCGAGGTAAGGGCCGCCGGCAACACGATTAACCGCTGCTCGCTCGGTATCGCGGTCAGCGCCGCACAAGACGTCATCGTCGAGAGCAATATGGTCAATGTGCTCGGTGACATCGATGACCCGAGTAGCAGTGCGGGAATCGCATTTTCTAGAGTTCAGGACGGGCAAATTCAAAACAATCACATTCACTTCGGCGGAATAGCCATCTTGTGTATGATGGGCGAAAGAAATCGGGTGACGGCCAATTCGATGTCGGACGGCGGATTCGGCATCAATATCGCTTTGGAGACCGGGCCGGCGATTTCGCAAAATCGTATCCAAAAAATGAGCGGTTGGGGCGTGAGCTTGATCGCAACCTTGGGCCGTTGTGACGTCATTGAAAACCGCATCGTTTCCTGTGGGTTGATAACCGGGGCCGGCATTGTGGCGTATATCGTACTCGGAGAACTTCACATCGAGGCAAACGAGGTGATGGATACGGGCGTCCCGGCCGGCGGCAAGCCGCAGCTTTCGCAGCGTTGCTTCGGCATTTGGGGCGCGCTCGTTCTCGAGGCTCGCGTGGAAAGCAATCTCGTGACGTATTCCAATCTCGCGGACCGCGTGCCGATCGTGGAAGACCGCGCTCTTTGGATGATGGGCCTCATCGATGTCGAATTAGGCCTTCACATGGACAAAATTTGGCTCGACTACGGACTTGGCTTCTCGATCCAGATTCTTGGCAACAAGTTTTTTGGACCTGGTCAGAGCGCGCTTGTCGAGCTGGCACAATTGGGCACCGGTACCGATCAAATAGAACTGGCGAATCCGGACGCGTATACAGGGCTTCTTTATTTCCGCTTCGACCGCGTCATCTTCAGCCATAATTATTGCGAGCATCTTGTCATGGTGGGCGATGAGTCGATCCGTGCATTAATCGCCGAAGCAGGGACGCAGCCGGGCGGCACTCCCGGCAATGAACCGCCGCCCAAAGCCACGGTCCTTCTCGTCGGCCGCGCCGCTTCGGTGATGGGGAATCACATCAGGGCCGTTGGAATCGACACGATTTCATCGACTATAAGCCTTATGGCGAAGTTACCATTCTTCCGTACGATACACGCGTTCCCGTCGGTGGATTTCAACCGGGTGTCCGGCCCCTTTGTCGGCAACGTCATCAGCGGGCCCGTTAAGCGTCAAGGGACGGCCCACGCATTGGACGCTCACTTCAACATGACCATATAAACAGCGCCGAGGAGTCAACGATGAACATCAGCGAACTTCTGAAAGCCCACGAGATCTTGATCAACAAAGTCCGGGAGCGCGCGGAAACGGGCAAGATCGAAGCCCAGGATTTGGAGATTCCGCTTGAGACCAGGCGGCAACGCGCGGAGGAAATCGGCAGACAGATCGATGGTCTCGGGCTGCAGAAAAAAAACGCGAACGATCACTACGATACCGCGATCGCGAAGCAAAAGGCGGAACTGGCACGAATGAAAGACGACATCGCTCGAACCGAGAAGCTCGTTCGAATGACGGCCACGCCGCCGAACGATCTGTTCAAGCAGGCGCAGAAAGCCGCCGAGCAGGGAGCCCCACCGAGCAAAAAGCAGGAGGCTGTTCGACAGCCGCCGAAAGGCACCAAGAAATAAGCCTGCGAGCCTTGAGTTTCTGACACTGAGTTTCGGTGAGATCAGTGCCAGGGGCGGAGCTACGCTCGTCGCCCAAGCCTATGAGGTATAAATGGATTTCTATTGAGAATAATCCCCGAGACCAACAGTGGTACCAACGCCTTAACAACACGACCATGAATGATCGCGGACAGACGATATTTTTTGGATAGCATCAGACTTGGAAATGACGGCGAGTCCGCTGAGGTGAATTAGGCGGCGCGATTCCGCAGGAGCATCGGGCCATACCATAGCACGAAGCCGCCGAACGCTGCGATCCAGGCCGCGGCCGAGATAGCAAGAAGCGTTGAGGAGAATTCAGCTGCGAGCGGCAAAATTCGCGCGAGGGCGGCCAATATCGCGGCGGCGTAAATGAATTGGGTGGCGGCTCCGGCGGTTAGTTCCCGTCCCGTATGACCTCGCGTGGCGCGGGTCATTACGGCGAGCGTCATCAGAGTCATGGCGCCGGCGGTCCAGGTGTGCAGCGCGCCCGTCGGCGGCACCATGGCCGGCCACCATACCGATGCGCCGACGATGAAGAAGCCGAGCGGCACAAAGGCGTAGCCCACGTGGAGAACCAGAACCAGCGGCTCGCGCCAGGCGCCAAGACCCGCCCAGCGTAACAGCCGCAGGAATTGCGCCAGGCCCGCGAGCGTGAGCAACAAGCCTGTCACGGCGGAAACCGGCAGGACAATCCAAGCGATCAATGCCGCTGCTGCCAGCAAAATCGAGAGCATGTCAAATCGATCGAAGGAAATCGGCAAGCGATCAGAACCTTCACGAACCAGCCAATTATGCGTGAAGCTCGGGACGATACGCCCGCCGACCAGCATGATCAGGACGATAATCACGGCGATCGCAACGCGGAGCGAATAGTCGGGGGCACCGAACAGAATCGTCTCGGCGTGAAAGCCGACATTCGCGAGTGCAAGCACGAAAACGAGGGCGATTACTCTTAGATTGCGCCAATTTCGTCCGGCCACGATCTCCCGCGAGGCGACGAGCGCAAGCATCAGCAGAAAGAGGCTGTCGATCGATGCAGCGGGAAAGGCCCCGATCTGGTCGACGGCCAAAAGCGCGACGCGGCCGGCCAGCCAGAGAAGAAATAGAGCCAGCAACGGTCCGCCGCGGATCGGCAGCTGGCCCGTCCAATTGGGGATGGCCGTCAGCAGAAAGCCGGCAATGATGGCGCCGACATATCCGAACAAAAACTCGTGCGCATGCCAGGCAAGCGGACCATAATTTATCGCGATCTCCCATCGGCCGGTGACGACACCAACCCAGAGCAGCATCGCGACGAGTGCCCAGAGCGCGCCGCCCAGAAAAAACGGCCGAAAGCCGTAACTGAGAACCGGAATGCGAGCGAGGCCAGTGACAGCTCTTTTCATGGTGCCCTAGGCGGAGTCTTTCATCACCGCCCGTTCGATCATCCGTTTGACGCATGTTGCGCCTGGATTATCGCCGGCGGCGAGCGCACTCATGAGCGTTGTCCAATCCGCGCTGCTCGCTTCTCGTTCGAAGTTTCTGATCGCCGAGAATACATAGGATTCCGCATCGACGCCCCGGTGCGCCGCGGCTTCGTTCACCTTGGCAAGCAGAACCAGATCGTCGATCAAAGCGATTATATTGTCCATACCGCTCGTGCGTTCGATGTCCGATAAAATATCGCCCAGCAACATGGCCATTTTTAATTCACGCGGAGCGTTTCGGGATTGGGAAGATCGACGCCCGCGATCTCTGCGCGCGATGCAAGACGCGCGATATATTGCGCCGTCGCG
>JBGPVT010000031.1:0-13041 GCA_041491825.1 Xanthobacteraceae bacterium
AACGCTCGCGCGAATCGACGCCTTCGTCGAACTGGTCTTGCGTTGGCAGCGGGCGGTGCAATTGGTCGCGCCCGCCGATCTTTCCAAACTTTGGACGCGGCACCTCGCCGACAGCCTGCAGCTGATCGAACTCGCGCCGGCCGCAAAAAACTGGGCCGATCTTGGAAGCGGCGGCGGATTTCCCGGGCTCGTCATCGCGCTTGCTTTCGGCGCGCGCGAAAAAGGGTTCGTGCATCTGATCGAAAGCGACCAACGCAAGGCGGCGTTTCTGCGCGAAGCGATTCGCGTCATTGGCGCCCCGGCAAAAGTTTATGCCGAAAGGGTCGAGTCGGCTGCGAAACGACTGGCTGCGGAAGTGGACGTGGTGATCGCACGGGCGCTGGCGCCGTTGCCGGAGCTGCTTGAGCTTGCAGCACCCTTTTTTGCCCAGGGCATTCCGGCACTTTTCCCGAAAGGACAAGATGTTGATAACGAATTGACCGCATCCACTAAATCTTGGAACATCCAAGCGACAATCGTGCAGAGCCGCACCCATCCGCATGGTAAGATTGTCATTGTCGAACGCGCCTCGCCGCTGTTCGGCAGTCCGCAGGCAAGCGAGGCCGGGAAACGCCCATGACCGAGCCCAAACGCCCCCGCGTGCTTGCCCTCGCCAATCAAAAAGGCGGCGTCGGCAAAACCACCACCGCCATCAACCTCGGAACGGCGCTCGCCGCGATCAACGAGCGCGTGCTGATCGTCGATCTCGACCCGCAGGGAAATGCCTCGACCGGTCTCGGCATCGACCGCAAGAACCGCGCGCGTTCCACCTACGACGTTCTCATGGGCGAGGCGAAGCTCGCCGACATCGTGCTGCAGACGGCGGTGCCGCGGCTACACATCGCGCCCTCGACCATGGATCTCTCCGGCCTCGAACTCGAGGTCGCCCAGGAGCGCGATCGCTCCTACCGGCTGCGGAACGCCATCCTCTCGCTGCCTGACGCGAGTTCGCCGGAAGGGTTCGACTACCTGCTCGTGGATTGCCCGCCGTCGCTCAATCTTCTCACCATCAACGCGATGGCCGCTTCCGATTCGATTCTCGTGCCCTTGCAGTGCGAGTTCTTCGCACTCGAAGGCCTGTCGCAGCTCCTGAAGACGGTCGAGCAGGTGAAGACCAATCTCAACCCCAAGCTCACCATTCACGGCATCGTGCTCACCATGTACGACGCGCGCAACAATCTCTCCGATCAGGTCGTCGCCGACGTGAAGCAGTTCATGGGCGACAAGGTTTACGAGACGATCATTCCGCGCAACGTCCGCGTTTCGGAGGCGCCGTCCTACGGCAAGCCGGTGCTGCTTTACGATTTCAAATGCAGCGGCAGCCAGGCCTATTTGAAGCTCGCCTCCGAGGTGGTGCAGCGGGAGCGCGGCCTTGCGGCGTAGTCCGGCGGGCGCGCAGCGCGCTGAATATTTTCCTATGAGGAGCAAGTTTCGAGCATGACGGCGCAGGAACGTTCGCGATTGGGGCGGGGTCTCGCGGCGCTCGTCGGCGACGTGGGCGATGAAACCGCGATCCTTGACCGTGCGCGCGGCAGCCAGCGCCGGGTGCCGATCGAATTCCTGCGGCCCAATCCCCGCAATCCGCGCCGCCGGTTCAACGACGAGGAACTCGGCGAACTCGCGGCATCGGTGCGCGAGAAGGGGATTTTGCAGCCGATCCTGGTCCGCGGCGTTTCCGGCAAGGCCGGTCACTTCGAGATCGTCGCCGGCGAGCGGCGCTGGCGCGCGGCGCAGAAGGCGGGCCTCCGCGACGTTCCGGTTCTGCTCATGGACATCGGCGATCGCGAGGCGCTCGAAATCGCCATCGTCGAAAACGTGCAGCGCACCGACCTCAACCCGCTCGAGGAATCGGCGGGCTACGAATCGCTGATGGACGAGTTCAAATACACCCAGGCGGATCTCGCGCGCGTGGTCGGAAAGAGCCGCAGCCACGTCGCCAATACGCTCCGCTTGCAGAAATTGCCGCCGAGCGTGAAGCGTTATCTGGCCGAGGGCAAATTGACCGCGGGGCACGCGCGCGCGTTGCTCGGGCACGAGGATCCCGAGGGGCTCGCGAAGATGATCGTCGAGCACGGCCTGAGCGTGCGCGAAGCCGAAGCGCGCGCGCAGGAGCGGCCGGTGGCGCGCGGCAAGCACACGCGGCGCCGGGCGAAGGCCGCGAAGAGCCCCGACATTCGCGCCCTGGAACGGCGGTTGAGCGATGCCCTGGGATTGGCCGTCGAGATCGTCCAACGCGGTGCCGGCGGCGAGGTGCGGGTCCGCTACAAGACGCTCGAACAGTTCGAAGCGCTTTCCCGCAAGCTAGGCGGAAGACATTGAATTGCGGGATCTCGCGCCGCGCGCGAGATTGAGCAGCGCACGTTCGGCGATCGCGTCCGCCAGAACGAAGTTTCGCCGCGCCTCGAGATTGGCGAGCGACAACGACACGATCGTGCCTTCGAGGGCGGCGGCGTCGAGGCGCGCGAGCGCCCGTTCGAAGGCGGGCTTGCGGCGGAAAAATATTTTCGGCCGGGCATTGTCGATGATTTCAGCGGGCCTCGCGCCGCGGTCGACGGACAGGCGCAGGCGGTGGAGATTCACCACGTGGCGGATCGCCGCGCTCAGCACGGTACTCGCGGAAACGCCTGCGGCACGGGCTTTTCTGAGTGCCGTGAGCGCCGCCTCCCGCTCGCCCGCCGCGGCCGCGTCGACGGCGTCGTCGAGCACGAGCGCGGAAGCATCGGCGATGATCGCCCGCACGTCCTCGAGACCGATCCGCTCCTGGCCTTTCGCGTAGAGCGCGAGCTTGTCGAGTTCGGCTCGCGAGGCGAGACGGTCGGCGCCGAGAAGCCCCATCAGCTCCTCGCGCGCCTCGGCTTCGATCGCAAGCCCCGCGTCTTTCAGCGCGCGATCGACAAGCCGCATCAAATCCCGCTCGCCGTCGGCGTAACAGGGAATGACCGCCGCGGCGGGCGACTTCTCGCAAAGCGCGCGCAAGGGCGAGGTCGGGCGCAGCTCTCCGGCCTCGATCAGGACGAGGGCGTCCGGCGGATCGCCGAGAAGCGCTTCGAGCGCGGGAGCAAAATTGCGGCTGCCGGCGCGGATGCGCACGATCCTGCGGCCGCCGAACAAACCGAAGGTTCGGGCCTCGTCCTGCAACAGACCGGGGTCCGAAGCGATGGCGTCGCCCTCGAGCGGCACGATGGCGAAGGGATCGCTGTTGTCGCCCGCCGCGGCGGCGAGGAGAGCCGCCAGGCGCTCGCTCACGAGCCCGGCGTCGGGGCCGTAAATCAGAACGACGGGGCGTCGCGGATCGGGGCGGGCGAGGAAGCTGTCGATTTCGCCGGCGCGGAGCGCGACCACGGGCGATCCGCCCGTCAGCCGCGCAGCAAGAAGTACGACGCGACGCGGGCGCGTATCTGTTCCGCCACGAGCTTGGCGGCGCGGTTCTCGGCGTCGCGGAGCGCCCGCACGCGGGCGTAGCGCTGCTGCGTGCGGTCGACCGTGACGCGCGCGATCGCTTTGTCGGTCAATACGATCTTCTCGTCGGCGACGTTCTGCAATTTATAGGTCACGTCGATGGCGACGGTTTCGTTTTGCGGCAGGCCGGACTGCACGTCGATGATCGCGCTGGCGGAGCTGGTCGCGATCTGCAGGTTGAGGCGATAGGGCGCGCCGGTCGGATTGCCCTCGCCGCCCGACAATTCGAAGATGATGTCGTTCCTGATTTCCTGCCCGACCCGGCCGTCGATCTTCGCGATCTCGACGTCCCGCATGGCCTCGCGCAAATTGGGCCCGGTTCCGCCGGTCAAGGAGCGGTCGGCGTACATCGGCTGGAAGCAGCCCGCGAGCATGCTGGCCAGCATGGCGATGCCGGCCAGGCGGCGGCAATTGCGGCGAGCGCTCTGTTCAAGCGACGACATTCACGATCCTCTGCGGAACCACGATAACACGCTTCGGCGCGCGCCCTTCAAGCGCGCGCTGCACGGGCTCGAGCGCGAGCACCGCGGCTTCGACTTCCTTGTCCGCGGCATCGCGCGCGACGGTGACGTCGGCCCGCTTCTTGCCATTAACCTGAACGGGTAAAGTAATCATGTCCTCGACCAGAAGAGCGCGTTCGAGCGCGGGCCAGGGCTCCTCGGCGACGAGCGTCTTGTGCCCCAGCGCTTCCCAGCATTGCTCGGCGAGATGCGGCATCATCGGGGCGGCGAGGCGGACGAGAATGTCGCCCGCTTCCCGCACGGCATAGGCGAGATCGGCGGAGATTTTCGCGCCGCTAGCGCGGAGGCCGTTGATCGAGGCGGTGAGCGTATTCGCCAGTTCATAGATATGCGCGACAGAGCGGTTGAAGCGAAGCCGCTCGATGTCCTCGCTCACATGCGCGAGCGCGCCGTGCGCGGCCTTGCGGATGCCTTCGGCGGCGGGAGAAAAGCTCGCGGGGCGCGCGGCATTCACGGGGGCCGCGAGTTCGGCAAGATCGTTCGCGAGCCGCCATAGGCGTTGCACGAACCGGTAAGCGCCTTGCACGCCTTCCTCGGTCCAAATCACGTCGCGGTCGGGAGGCGAGTCGGAGAGCATGAACCACCGCGCGGTGTCGGCCCCGAAGGTCGACAGGATGTCGTCGGGGTCAACCGTATTGCGCTTCGATTTAGACATCTTTTCGATGGGGCCGATTTCGAGCCTTTCGCCGCTGGCAGCGAGGCTTGCGCGGCGCTCGCCGCCCTCCGCCTCGAATTTCACCGCCGCCGGCTCGACATAGGCGCCGTCGGCCCTGCGGTAGGTCTCGTGCACCACCATGCCCTGAGTGAACATGCCCTTGAACGGTTCGTCGATATGGGCGTGGCCGGTGGCCTTCATCGCGCGGGTGAAGAACCGCGAATAGAGGAGATGCAGGATCGCGTGCTCGACGCCGCCGATATATTGATCGACCGGCATCCAGTAGCGCTCGGCCTTCTTGTCGGTCGGCGTCTCCGCGTCGGGCGCGGTGAAGCGGATGAAATACCAGGACGAGTCGACGAAGGTGTCCATCGTGTCGGTTTCGCGCCGCGCCGGTTTCTTGCAGCGCGGACAGGAGACGCGCTTCCAGGTCGGATGACGGTCGAGCGGATTGCCCGGGCGGTCGAAGTCGACGTCCTCCGGCAAAACGACCGGCAAGTCCTTCTCCGGCACCGGCACGACGCCGCAATCCTCGCAATGAATCACCGGGATCGGGCAGCCCCAATAACGCTGGCGGGAGATCCCCCAGTCGCGGAGCCGATAATGAATCTGCCGCGCCGCCACCGGGCGATTGCCGCGCGTTTCTTTTTCCAGGCGTTTCGCGACTTCTTCCTGCGCGGCCGCGATGCTGAGGCCATCGAGGAAGCGGGAATTCGCGAGCCGGCCCTCGCCGTCATAGGCCTCGTCGGCGATCTTGAACGTTTTCGGATCGGCGTCCTCAGGCACGACGACCGGCGTCACCGATAGCTTGTACTTGCGCGCGAAATCGAGGTCGCGCTGATCGTGCGCCGGGCAGCCGAAAATCGCGCCGGTGCCGTATTCCATCAAAATGAAGTTCGCCACATAGACCGGCAGTTCCCATTTCAGATCGAAGGGATGAATTGCGCGGAGGCCGGTGTCGAAACCCTTCTTTTCGGCCTTGTCGATCAATTCCTGCGCGGTGCCGGTCTTGCGGCACTCCTCGATGAAGGCCGCGAGTTTCGGATCGTGCTCGGCGAGTGCGCTCGCCAGCGGATGATCGGGTGCCAGCGCCACGAACGAGGCGCCGAACAACGTGTCGTGCCGCGTCGTGAAGACCTCGACCTCGCCGAAATTCTTGGGCGCGTTCTTCGGCGCGAGCGAAAAGCGCACGAGCAGGCCTTCCGAACGTCCGATCCAGTTCTTTTGCATCAGCCGGACTTTTTCCGGCCAGCGCTCGAGCCCGTCGATCGCCTGCAAGAGCTCATCGGAAAATTTCGTGATCTTGAAGAACCATTGCGTGAGCTCGCGCGCTTCGACCGCGGCGCCGGAACGCCAGCCGCGGCCGTCGATTACCTGCTCGTTGGCGAGCACGGTCTGATCGACCGGGTCCCAGTTCACCCGCGAGGTCTTGCGCTCGACGAGACCGGCCTCCAGGAAATCGAGAAAGAGTTTCTGCTGGTGGCGGTAGTAGGACGGATCGCAGGTCGCGAACTCGCGCGACCAGTCGAGCGACAGCCCCATCGATTTCAGCTGCGCCTTCATCGCGGCGATGTTTTCGTAGGTCCACTTTTTCGGGTGGACCTTGTTCGCCATCGCGGCGTTTTCGGCCGGCATGCCGAAGGCGTCCCAGCCCATCGGGTGCAGCACGTTGTTGCCCATGGCGCGCATGTAGCGCGCGACCACGTCGCCCATGGTGTAGTTGCGGACGTGCCCCATATGGATGCGCCCCGACGGGTAGGGGAACATCTCGAGCACGTAGTATTTCGGGCGCGGGTCGTCGTTGCGCGTGCGGAAAATGCCGCGCTCTTCCCAGACTTTCTGCCAGCGGGGCTCGGCCTCGCGGGCGTTATAGCGCTCGCTTTTCATCGTTCTTTGGCTTCGGATTCGCGCGACAGGACACGAAAAATCCCTTGCGGTCAATGTTTTGCGGGGAGCTTCGTTGCGTCGCTTGCGGCACGGCTATAAATGCTTGAGGGATCCGCGATGCGAGACGCAGCCAAAAAAGAGGGGCCTAAAAACACCGCCGAGCGGCTCGATTTCATCCGCGCCGAGATCAGAAAGGCGGCACTCGGCAATGGCCGCGATCCCGCGAGTGTCGCGCTCGTCGCGGTGACCAAGACGTTTCCGGCGGAAGCGATCCTGCCCGCGCTCGCCGCGGGTCATCGCGTCTTCGGCGAAAATCGCGTGCAGGAGGCGAAGGCGAAATGGCCGGCGCTGCGCGCGCGGTTTTCCGATCTCGAGCTTCACCTCATCGGGCCGCTGCAATCGAACAAAGCGCGCGAAGCGGTCGAGCTGTTCGACGCGATCCATACCGTCGACCGGCCGAAGATCGCGGCGGCCCTCGCCGAGGAAATCGCGCGCCAGGGCAAGCGGCCGCTTCTGTTCGTCGAGGTGAACACCGGCGGCGAGGAGCAGAAAGCGGGCGTGCTGCCGGAAGCCGCCGACGCCTTCATTCACGAATGCCGCGAACAATACCGGCTGCCGGTCGAGGGCCTGATGTGCATCCCGCCGTTCGACGAGCCGCCGGCGCCGCACTTCGCGCTCCTGCAAAAAATCGCGCGGCGAAACGGGCTTCTCTGTCTCTCGATGGGCATGAGTGCCGATTTCCAAAGCGCGATCGCCTTCGGTGCCACCCATGTGCGGGTGGGAAGCGCGATTTTCGGCGCGCGGGACTGAATTCAGCGGATATCGATCACGGCGTTCTTGCGAAGCCGCGGCAGCAAGCGGCGAAGATCGCCGCTCCGCAGCGCCACGCAGCCCGCGGTCGGCAGAAATCCCGGGCGCGCGAGATGAATGAACACGGCGCTGCCGCGGCCGGCGATGCGCGGGCGCGTGTTGTGATCGAGTTCGATGACGAGATCGTAGAGATGATCGTCGCGCCAGAGCCGGTCTCCGGGCGCACCCGGCTCGAGCCGGATCGGGCGATTGTAGCGGCGGTCGGACGCGTCCTCGCACCAGGCGTCGCCGCGCTCGATTCGCCGGACCGGCAAGGCGGTGCGCGGTCGCGGCAGGCGGTCGCCGCGCCACCATAAGCGCAACAGGCGAAACCGTCCGCGCGGCGTTCCGCCATCGCCTTCGCGTTTGTTCGCCACGATCCCCGCGCGGCCGAGCGCGACAGGAAATGCTGCGCCATAGAAGCGCAGGATGCCGCGCGAAGGCCCGCCCGGTGCTCGCGCAACCGTGAAGACCATGTGTTTCGATTGACCCATGCCCGCCCTTGCCTAGCATCATTCGGTCGGTCTAGCTCCGCCCGTTCATCTGGCCGGGGCGCCGGCCGATGATGTAAACTCGCGGGGGAAGCCGAGGAGCTGATGCCTACGACACGCAAAATCTTGGTGGTCGACGACGAGACGGAACTCCGCCAGGCGCTCGCGGAACAGCTTGCCTTGCACGAAGAATTCGAGACCGAAACCGCCGAAACGGCGCAGATGGCCGTGCAGCAAGCGAAGAACGGCCACTTCGATCTCGTGATCATGGATGTCGGGCTTCCCGACATGGACGGCCGCGAGGCGGTGAAGATCCTGCGCAAGAACGGCTTCAAAGCGCCGGTGATCATGCTCACCGGCCACGACGCCGACTCGGACACGATTTTGGGCTTAGAAGCCGGCGCCAATGATTATGTCACCAAGCCATTTCGCTTCGCCGTCCTGCTCGCCCGCATTCGCGCGCAACTCCGAAGCCACGAGGCGAGCGAAGACGCCGTATTCCCGATCGGGCCCTATAGCTTCCGCCCCGGCGCGAAGCTGCTGGTGAACGAGCGGGGCTCGAAAGTGCGCCTCACGGAAAAGGAAACCGCCATCCTTCGCTATCTCTACCGCTCGGGGCAAAACCCGGTATCGCGCGAGGTGCTGTTGCAAGAGGTTTGGGGCTACAATTCGGGCGTCACGACCCACACGCTGGAGACGCATATTTACCGGTTGCGGCAGAAGATCGAGAAGGATCCGGCGAACGCGGCGCTGTTGGTGACCGAAGCCGGCGGCTACAAGCTCGTGCCGTAGCCCGCATGGCGCTCGAAGACGACATCGATTTTCTCGACCGCATCCCGACGCTGCATCTCCTGGGCAAGGACGCGTTGCGGATTCTCGCGATCAGCGTCGAAACCATCCGGCTCGGCCGCGGCGACATCCTGTTCGAGGAGGGCCAGCCGGCGGAGGGCGGTTTCGTGGTCGTCAACGGCTCGGTCGTATTGCAGCAGGCGGGCGACACCGCCGGCGACGACGCCATCACCGCGCGGCGCGGCTCATTGATCGGAGAAACGGCGATGATCGTGGAGACGGTGCGGCCGTCGACGGCGATCGCGCTCGAATCGTCGATCCTGTTTCGGATTCCCCGCGTCGTCTTCATTCGCATTCTCGAAGGCGAGCCGCAGGCGGCGACCGCGCTTCGCCGCCTGATCGCGGCGCGCGTCGGGCGAATCGTCGCGGATCTCGATCTCGTGCTTCCCCTGTTCGAGGGCTCGGAAGATACGCGCGAGGACGTTCGGTAGGGCACGATCGCTTTGGGTTAAATCAGCGTGTCCCTGACATTTTGCTGGAGCATGATCTTTCCCGAAAACCGGTTCCCACCCCGGATCAAGTTCGGGGCAGGCTTTTTCGGGATCATGCTCTAGAAATCAAAGGCCGCGATCACCGGCACGTGGTCGGAAGGCTGCTTCCAATTGCGCGCGGTGCGGATGACGCTCATTTCGAGCGCGGCGTCTCGAAGCGCGGGGCTCGCCCAGACATGATCGAGCCTGCGGCCGCGGTCGGACGCCTCCCAATCGGCGGCGCGATAGCTCCACCAGGTGTAGAGCTTTTCGGAAGCGGGAACGAAAGCGCGCATGACGTCGCTCCAGCCGCCCGCCTCTTGAAAGACCCGGAATTTCTCTACTTCGATCGGCGTGTGGCTGACGACGTTCAGGAGCTGCTTGTGGCTCCAGACGTCGTGCTCGAGGGGCGCCACATTGAGATCGCCGACGAGGATCGAGCGCGCGCCGCCCTTTGCGTCGAGCGAGACGGCGTGAACGGCGAGTTCGTCGAGGAAGGCGAGCTTGTGGGCGAATTTCTCGTTGGTCTCGGGATCGGGCTCGTCGCCGCCCGCCGGCACGTAGAAATTATGAATGGTGATCGGCGAGGCGAGGCCCGCCGCGGCCCCGAGGTCGACCGCGAGATGGCGGCAATCTTCTTTGCGGCAGAAATTTTCTCGCCGCGCGCCTTCAATCGGATGGCGCGAGACCGTCGCCACGCCGTGATAGCCTTTTTGGCCGTATATCTCGACATGCGGGTAGCCGATTTCCGCGAATTGCCCGCGCGGAAATTTGTCGTCGGGACATTTCGTTTCCTGCAAACACAAGACGTCCGGGGCATAACGCTTGAGAAAGCGCTTCACCAACGGCAGCCGTAGTCGCACGGAATTGATGTTCCAGGTGGCGACGACGAAGCGCATCGGGCTTTCGGGCAAAAAAGGCGCGGCCGCTATTGCAGCATGCGCTCGTAATTGATCTTGAAGAGCTTCGGGTCGGGCTTCTTGCTGGAATCGAGATCGGATACCGCGACCGTGGTGTCGTAGCCTTGCGGATCGGTCACGGTCCATTGCTTGAGCTGCATGTCCTTCTTGCTGAACATGATCATCAAGCGGTGCGTTCCGGCGAGAACGTTTTTCTCTTCGATCACGACGGTCACGAAAAGCTCGTCCTGATAGACACCGGCGACATTGGCGTCTTTCATGAGATTGAGTTTGTCGGACAATAGAAACTTCAAAGGCGTCTGCGACAGCGGATAGATGTCCTGGGTCGCGAGGGTGCGGTCGCGCACCGCCACCGTGTCGCCATCGGAAATCAGTTCGATCGGGCTCGGCGGATCGTATTCGAAGCGGATCTTGCCCGGCTTCTGCATGTAAAATAGACCTTCGGTCTTGCCCCCGTCGGGTCCGACCTGAACGAATTTGCCGACCAATGTCGTGACCGAATTAAAGTAGGTGTTGACCTTTTCCAGCATGGCCCGCTGGCCGGCGTCGAACGCGACCGCCGCCTGTTGATTGTCGGGGGCAGGAGCCGGACTCGAACTGGGAGGTGCCGCGAGCGCGGCGGTCGCGGCGAAGGCGCCGATGGCCGCGATCCGGAGACTGGCTAAAATTCGTGTCATGGTTCCTCGAGCGGGTACGCGACTCGACGATCAGCTAACGGCGAGTTATGGCGATTTGGCGGCCCGAAGGCCCGTTGGTCAATAGGGCTCGCTTGCGCCTTCAACGAGGATTTCGCGTTTGCCCGCGTGGTTGGCGGGACCGACGATTCCCTCTTTTTCCATCCGTTCGATAATCGTGGCCGCGCGGTTATAGCCGATTTGCAGGCGCCGCTGGACATAGCTCGTCGATACCTTGCGGTCGCGCAGGACGATCTGCACGGCTTGCTTGTAGAGATCGGCGCCCCCTTCCTCGCCGAAGGCGCCGTTATCGAAGACGCTGCCGTTCTCGCCCTCTTCTTCCTCGGCGGTGACGGCCTCGAGATATTCGGGCGTACCCTGCTCCTTCAGATGCGCGACCACATGCTCGACCTCCCGGTCGGAGACGAACGGGCCATGCACGCGGCTGATGCGTCCGCCGCCGGCCATGTAGAGCATGTCGCCCTGGCCGAGGAGCTGTTCGGCGCCCTGCTCGCCGAGGATCGTGCGGCTGTCGATTTTCGAGGTGACCTGAAAGGAGACGCGGGTCGGAAAATTGGCCTTGATCGTGCCGGTGATGACGTCGACCGAAGGACGCTGCGTCGCCATGATGAGGTGAATCCCGGCGGCGCGCGCCATCTGCGCGAGCCGCTGGATCGCTCCTTCGATGTCCTTGCCCGCGACCATCATGAGATCGGCCATCTCGTCGACCACGACCACGACGAAGGGAAGGGGCTCGAGCTCCATTTCCTCGCGCTCGTAAATCGCCTCGCCCGTTTCCTTGTCGAAACCGGTCTGCACCGTGCGGGTGATCGTCTGGCCTTTCTCGCGCGCTTCGACGATGCGGGCGTTGTAGCCATCGATATTGCGCACGCCGACCTTGGATATTTTCTTGTAGCGCTCCTCCATTTCGCGCACCGTCCATTTGAGCGCGATGATCGCCTTGCGCGGATCGGTGACGACGGGCGCGAGCAGATGCGGAATGCCGTCATAGACGGAAAGCTCCAGCATCTTCGGATCGATCAGGATGAGCCGGCATTCCTCCGGCCGCAGCCGGTAGAGGAGCGACAGAATCATCGTGTTGATGGCGACCGATTTGCCGGAGCCGGTGGTGCCCGCGATCAAAAGATGCGGCATGCGCGCGAGATCGACGATCACGGGATCGCCGCCGATGGTCTTGCCGAGACAAAGCGGCAGGCTCGCGCTCGCTTGCGTGAATTCGCGCGAAGCGAGCAGCTCGCGCAGTACGACTTTCTCGCGCTTCGGGTTGGGCAATTCGATGCCGATGGCGTTGCGGCCGGGCACGACGGCGACGCGCACGGACACCGCGCTCATCGAGCGCGCGATGTCGTCGGCGAGCCCGATCACCCGCGAGGATTTGATCCCGGGCGCGGGTTCGAGCTCGTAAAGCGTGATGACGGGGCCCGGGCTCGCATTCATGATCTCGCCGCGCACGCCGAAATCCTCCAGCACGTCTTCGAGCATCTCGGCGTTCTCTTCGAGTGCTGCGGCCGAAACGGAGGGGGCGCGGTCTTTCGACGCCGCGGCGAGCAATTCGAGCGGCGGAAATTCGTAGCGCCCGCGCGGGGGCCGGCGCCGTTTCGGAGCTGGTGCCGCGCGCGGCGCGCGGCGTCTTGCTCCCATCTCCTCCGGCCCATCGAAGCCGGAATCGTCCGCGCCCAGCATCGGCTCGCGCCGCGCCGTCCGCGCGGGCAAATCCTCGTCGCGGCCGAACATTTCCTTGAACAGCGCGTGCAAAGCGCCGCGGCGGCCGCCGAACAGACGCGCCTTGAAGGCGAGAAAGCCGTGGGTGAGCGCGCCCAGCGAAACGATGGCTTTCCCGGGGATGCCGTCGACATCCTCTTCGGGCCGGGGGCGATCGTCTCGCTCCGAGGTGAATCCGAATCCGAACGCGACCGCCAGGGAGGCGGCCGCGAGCAGCCCGAACACGAAACCAAGTCCCAGGCGATTCGGAAAAGGAAGCGAGCCGCCGGAAACGAGCGTCGGGAGGCTCAGCAGGAGGTCGCCGGCGATGCCACCCAATCCGGTGGAGAGGGGCCAATTCAGCGTCGACTTCACGCAGGCGGCGAAGCCGGCGGCGAAGACGACGCTCAGGAACCAGGCGATCAGCCGGATCTTGATCCGCACCGGCGGACGGTGGGTGAAGAGACGCCAGCCCCAGACGGCAAGCGGCAACACGAAGACGACC
>JBGPVT010000032.1:0-12991 GCA_041491825.1 Xanthobacteraceae bacterium
CCTCGGCGACGGCGAGACGCACACAGGTCGGGATCTGCTCGGAGCGGGCGAAATACTGATGCGCCGCGTCCTCCAGACTGCCGCCCGCGAGCGCGACGATCCCCTGATAGCGGTTGGCATCGCCGGCGCGCTCGATGGTCATGGCGAGGTGGCCGTTGCCGGTGAGCGCGCCCGCGTCATAGACGCCGGAGAGCGCCGCCACGCGCTTCGCGTCGAAGCGGGCATAGGCGCGGACGCGGTCGGGGGCTTCGATGTCGACGACGAGCATGTCGACGGGGCCATCGGTCTGGGTTTGCAGGGTGAAGCGGCCGGAAAGCTTCAGCGTCGAGGACAACAGCACCCCGAGCGCCGAGGCTTCCGCGACGAGGCGCGCGACTGCATCGGGGTAGCCGTGGTTCGCGAGCAATTCGTCGAGTGCCGAGCCCAGCCGCACCACGCGCCCGCGCACGTCGAGGGGCTCGATCGCGAACGGAAGCACGCAGTCGTCCTCGGCCTCGATGCGAGGACGGCGGACGGGCACGGCGGCGGTCACACCGCCTCCGCTTCCATGCACCAGGCGAGAATACCCTTTTGCGCGTGCAGGCGGTTTTCCGCCTCGTCGAAGACGACCGACTGGGGCCCGTCGATCACCTCGTCGGTGACCTCCTCGCCGCGATGCGCCGGCAGGCAATGCATAAAGATCGCGTCGCGCTTGGCGAGTTTCATCAACGCGCCGTTCACCTGATAGGGCTTGAAGACGTTGTGACGCTTCCTGCCGTCCCGGTCGCCCATCGAAACCCAGGTATCGGTGACGATGCAATCGGCGTTTGCCGCCGCCTCCTCGGGATCGCGGAGGAAGCTGACCGCGGCACCCGATTGCCGCACCCAATCGCGGAGCGCCGGACGGGGACCGTGCTCCTTCGGGGTGGCGACCTTCAGCCCGAAATCGAAGCGGGCGGCCGCATGCACCCAGGAGGCGAGCACGTTGTTGGCGTCGCCGCTCCAGGCAACCGTCTTGCCGCGGATCGAGCCCTTCTTCTCCTCGAAGGTGAAGACATCCGCCATCACCTGGCAGGGGTGCGAGAGCTTGGTGAGGCCGTTGATGACGGGAACGGTCGCGTGCTCCGCAAGCTCCGCGACCATGGTGTGATCGAGGGTGCGGATCATGATCAAATCGACATAGCGCGACAGCACGCGCGCGGTGTCGGCGACGGTTTCGCCGCGGCCGAGCTGCATCTCCTCGCCGGTGAGCGTGATGACGTTGCCGCCAAGCTCGCGCATGGCGACATAGAAGGAGACGCGCGTGCGGGTGGAGGGCTTGTCGAAGACCATGGCGAGCGTGCGGCCTTCGAGCGGCTTTTTCGCCGTCAGCGAGCGGCGGCTCTTCTTGAAGGTGCGCGCGAGCTCGATCATCCGGCGCAATTCCTTGGCCGGAATTTCGGAAAGATCGAGGAAGTGCTTTACGGACGCGTTCATTCGGCGGCTCCGCGCGTTGTCGCCGCGAGCGAAGCTTCGATCTTCCGGCAAGCGGCGCCGAGCTTGTTCACCGCCTCCGAAATTTCCGCGTCCCCGACGATCAAGGGCGGCAACAAGCGCACGACGTTCTCGCCGGCCGCGGCCGTGAGCAAGCCTTCCTCGCGCGCCGCCGCGATCAAATCCCCTGGCGGAACGATCGCGCGGAGCCCGATCAGCAGGCCTTCGCCGCGCACCTCGGCAATCACCGCCGGATGCCGGTCGCGCAGTTCCGCCAGCCGCTGCTTGATCAGGAGGCCGCTACTCCGAACATGATCGAGAAAGCCCGGCGCCAGAATCGCGTCGAGCACGGCGTTGCCGACGGCCATGGCGAGCGGATTGCCGCCGAAGGTCGAGCCGTGGGTGCCGGCGGTCATGCCCTTCGCCGCTTCTTCGGTCGCGAGACAGGCGCCGAGCGGAAAGCCGCCGCCGATTCCCTTGGCGGTGGCGAGAATGTCGGGCTCCACCCCCGCCCATTCATAAGCGAAGAGCTTGCCGGTGCGACCCATGCCGCTCTGCACTTCGTCGAGAACGAGCAGGAGGCCGTTCCTGTCGCAAAGCTCGCGCAGGCCGCGGAGGAACGAAGGCGGCGGCACGCGAACGCCGCCCTCGCCCTGGATTGGCTCGACCAGGATCGCGCCGGTCGCCGGTGTGATCGCCTTCTTCACGGCTTCAAGATCGCCGTAGCGCACCTGATCGAAGCCGGACACGGGCTCGCCGAAGCCTTCGAGATATTTTTGGTTGCCGGCGGCGGCAAGCGTCGCAAGCGTGCGGCCGTGGAAGGAGCCGTCGAAGGTGACGAAGCGGCTCTTCTCCGGCTTGCCGGAGACGGCGTGGTATTTGCGCGCCATCTTGATCGCGCATTCCATGGCTTCCGCGCCGGAATTGCCGAAAAACACGGTGTCCGCGAAGCTCGCGTCGGCGAGGCGCTTGGCCAGCCGCTCGCCCTCCGGAATGCGGAAGAGGTTGGAGACGTGCCACACCTTCTGCGCCTGCTCGGTGAGCGCCTTCACCAGCGCCGGATGCGCGTGGCCGAGCGCGTTCACGGCGACGCCGCCGGAAAAATCGAGGTAACGCTTGCCGTCGGTGCCGAACAGCCAAGCGCCCTCGCCCCGCTCGAAGGCGAGGTCGGCGCGCGCGTAGGTCGGCAACAACGGAGCGATCAAGACCGCCTCCAAATGACCGGCAAAACCGGAAACGCCGAAACGAAAGGTGCCGCCCGGCGGTACGAGCGGCACTTTGGGCAATTTATTGGAGCCGCCGACCCTGTCAACTCGCCGTTGCTAGCGCATTTGCCCCGCAAACACCGCAGTTTTTGGGGACAACGCCGCACATCCTGGGGGAAAGCGGCGCTGACGTTCCCGGGACTCTTGTCGCGGCGAGTCTGCCTATAGTAGCGTAGGCTCCGTCGAATACGACATCTCGTGCGGCGGACGTTCTTCAGGCGTTGGCGTGACGGCAATCAGCCGGAGCGGGGAATACCCGATTCCGGCGACCTGAAGGGATTCTGCCGGTCAGGGCGGCGGCGGCCGCGCAGGAAGTCCCACGGGGGAACCGACGATGAACTGGACGGACGAACGGGTCGAATTGCTGAAGAAACTCTGGGCCGACGGGCTGTCGGCGAGCCAGATTGCGGCCGAACTCGGCGGCGTCACGCGGAACGCCGTGATCGGCAAGGTCCACCGGCTCGGGCTTTCCGGCCGGGCGAAAAGCCCCTCCTCGGCGGTGCCGCGCATCCGCAAGGCACGCCCGGCCTCGATGCGCCCGCGCATGCGCTTCAACGGCAATACGGCGCTGATGCCCTCCTATGAGGCGGAATACGAAACCGACGCCGACCCGCTCGCGCATGTGGTGCCGATGGGCCCGCGCGTTTCGATCACCGAGCTTTCGGAGGCGACCTGCCGCTGGCCGATCGGCGACCCGGGGGCGGAGGACTTCGCCTATTGCGGCTCGCAGACCAAGACCGGGCTTCCGTACTGCCCCTATCACTCGCGCATCGCCTACCAGCCGCTCGCCGATCGCCGGCGCGAGCGGCGCGCGATGCGGGGCTAACTGCCGGAGACGAAGCGCTCGTTGAACGAATAGCCGGTGCCGCGCACGGTGCGGATTGGATCGGTCTCGCGCCCGCGCGAGAGCGCCTTGCGCAAGCGGCCGACATGCACGTCGACGGTACGCTCGTCGATATAGACGTCGCGGCCCCAGACGCCGTCGAGCAATTGCTCGCGGGAGAATACGCGGCCGGGGCTCATCATCAAGAATTCGAGCAGGCGGAACTCGGTCGGGCCGAGCTCGATCTCGCGGCCGGAGCGATGCACGCGCCGCTTCTCGCGATCGATCTCGATTTCGCCGGCTTTCAGCGATTTCGCGACCTGCTCGGGTTTCGCGCGGCGCAACAGCGCATGCACGCGGGCGACCAGTTCCGGCACCGAGAAGGGCTTCACCACATAGTCGTCGGCGCCGGTCGCAAGCCCGCGCACGCGCTCGGCCTCCTCGCCGCGCGCGGTGAGGATGAGAACCGGCATCCGCGCGGTCTCGGGCCGGGTGCGGAGACGGCGCGTGAGCTCGATGCCGGAAAGGCCCGGCAGCATCCAGTCGAGGATCGCAAGATCCGGCGCCTGTTCCTTCAGCCGCGTGTCGGCCTCGTCGCCGCGCGCGACGGTCTCGACCTCGAAGCCTTCTTTTTCAAGGTTGTAGCGAAGAAGCGTCGCCAGCGCCTCCTCGTCCTCCACGATCAGGATTCGCGGCTTCATGCGAGCGTTTTTCTCAGCGCGAGACACTCATCTTGGTCAGGCTCGAAGTATCGGACTTCGGGCGCTCGTCGGAAAGCGGCTCGCCAACCACGAGATAATGCACGGTTTCGGCGATGTTGGTGGCGTGGTCGCCGATCCGCTCGATGTTCTTCGCCGCGAACAGAAGATGGGTGCAGAGCGTGATGTGGCGGGGATCTTCCATCATGTAGGTCAGAAGCTCGCGAAACAGCGAGGTGTAAATCGCGTCGATCTCGCCGTCGCGCTTCCAGACCGCGAGCGCGCGCGCGTCGTCGTGATTGCTGTAGGCATCGAGCACGGATTTCAGCTGCTCGATCGCGATCTCACTCATGTGCTCGACGCCGCGCAATTGCTTCTGCGCCCGATACTCGCCCTCGAGCGCGAGCGCGCGCTTCGCCGTGTTCTTGGCGAGATCGCCGATGCGCTCGAGATCGCCGGCGACGCGGAGCGCCGAGACGATCTGGCGGAGGTCGGTGGCGAGCGGCTGCCGGCGCGCGATCATCGCGATCGCCGCCTCCTCGATCTCGCGCTGAAGCGCATCCACCGTCTTGTCCTGCACGATCACGCGCTCGGCGAGTTCGGTGTCCCGCTTGAGCAGCGCCGCGACCGAATCGGCGACCAGCCGCTCGGCGCGCCCGCCCATCTCGGCGACCTTGCGGCCGAGATCGCGAAGTTCGTTTTCGTACGAGGCGACGATGTGCTCTTTCATGGCTTCATACCTTAGCCGAAGCGGCCCGTAATATAGTCGAGCGTACGGCGGTCTTTCGGATTGTTGAACATCATGCTCGTCAGGCCCTCCTCGATCAAATTGCCGAGATAGAGGAAGGCCGTGCGGTCGGCGACGCGCGCCGCCTGCTGCATGTTGTGGGTGACGATCACGATGGTGAAGTCGCGCTTCAATTCGTCGATCAAATCCTCGACCTTGGCGGTCGAGATCGGATCGAGCGCCGAAGTCGGCTCGTCGAGCAGGATCACCTCCGGCTTCACGGCGATCGTGCGCGCGATGCAAAGACGCTGCTGCTGGCCGCCTGAGAGGCCGAGCGCGGAAGTTTCCAGCCGGTCCTTCGCCTCTTCCCACAGCGCCGCCCGGGTGAGCGCGCGTTCGACGCGCTCGTCCATCTCGGCGCGAGAAAGCTTCTCGTAGAGGCGCACGCCGAAGGCGATGTTCTCGTAGATCGACATCGGGAACGGCGTCGGCTTCTGAAACACCATGCCGATCCTCGCCCGCAGGAAATTCAAATCCTGCTCGGGACGCAGGATGTTTTCGCCCTCGAGCCAAACCTCGCCTTCCGCGCGCTGATTGGGATAGAGCGCGTAGATGCGGTTCAATACCCGCAAAAGCGTCGACTTCCCGCAACCCGACGGCCCGATCAGCGCGGAAACCTGGCGCTCGTGCAGCTTGAGGTCGATGCCGTTCAGCGCCTTGCTCTCGCCGTAAAAGAACGAGAGGCCGCGGATCGAAAGTTTTTCGCGCGTGCTCGGGATATTGTCGGCCGCCGCGCGCACCGAGATCGAATTCATCGCTCCACTCCCTTCGCGGCAAGCGCGCGCGAGAGAACGCTCAAGCTCAGCACCGCGGTGGTGATGATCAGCGCGCCGGTCCAGGCGAGGCGCTGCCAGTCTTCATAGGGGCTCAAGGCGAACTGGAAGATCACCACCGGCAGGCTCGGCATCGGCGCGTTCAAATTGACGCTCCAAAATTGATTGTTGAGCGCGGTGAACAAAAGCGGCGCCGTTTCGCCCGAGATGCGCGCCACCGCCAGGAGGACGCCGGTGACGATTCCCGCCTGCGCCGCGCGATAGGCGACGCGCGAGATCACGAACCATTGCGGCGCGCCGAGCGCGGAAGCGGCCTCGCGCATCTGATTGGGCACGAGCAAGAGCATGTCCTCGGTGGTGCGCACCACGACGGGGATCACGATCACGGCAAGCGCCAGCGCGCCGGCGAAGCCGGAGAAATGCCCCATCGGGACGACCAGAATTTCATAGATGAAGAGGCCGACGATGATCGAGGGAGCCGAGAGCAAGATGTCGTTGATGAAGCGGATCACAAAGGTGATGCGGTCGTAGCGGCCGTATTCGGCCATGTAGGTTCCGGCAAGAATGCCGATCGGCGTTCCGATCGCGACCGCGAGCATGGTCATGATCAGGCTGCCGATGATCGGATTGAGCAAGCCGCCGGTACCGCCCGGCGGCGGCGTCATTTCGGTGAAGACGCGGAGATTGAGGCCGGCGAGGCCATTCCATAGAAGCGTCGACAAAATAAGCACGAGCCAGACGAGGCCGAAGGCCGCGGCACCGACCGACAGGCCGAGCCACAGCTTGTTGCGGATGAGACGGCGGGAATAGCGGCTCATCATCGCATCACCGGGTCCGCAGTTCGAAGCGGGAGAGCATGTAGCGGGCAAGCGCCAGCACGATAAAGGTAATCACGAACAGGATGAATCCGAGCGCGATCAGCGAAGCGGTGTAGAGATCGCCGACCGCTTCGGTGAATTCGTTGGCGATGGTCGCCGAAATCGTCGTGCCGGGCGCGAGAACGGAAGCGCTGATCCTGTGCGCATTACCGATGACGAAGGTGACCGCCATCGTCTCGCCGAGCGCGCGGCCAAGCCCGAGCATGACGCCGCCGAGAACGCCCGAACGGCCGTGGGGCAGCACGACGCTCCAGATGACTTCCCATCGGGTTGCGCCGAGCGCGTAGGCGGATTCCTTCAATACCGCCGGCGTCGTCTCGAACACGTCGCGCGATATCGAGCTGATGAAGGGAATGACCATGATCGCGAGAATGAGCCCCGCCGTGAATATCCCGATGCCGTAAGGGGGCCCCGCGAAGAGCCGGTTGAGCAACGGCACGCCGCCGAAGAGATCGATCAACGCGGGCTGCACATGCTGCTGCAGGAAAGGCGCGAAAACGAAAAGACCCCAAATGCCGTAGATGATGCTGGGGATGCCCGCGAGCAATTCGATGGCGATGCCGATCGATTGCCGAAGCAAGCGCGGGCAGAGCTCGGTCAAAAAGATCGCGATGCCGATCCCGACCGGAACCGCGATGAGCATCGCGATCAACGAGGTGAGGATGGTGCCGTAGACCGGGGCGAGCGCGCCGAATTTCTCGGTCACCGGATTCCAGCTTTGCGTCGTGAGAAAATCGAGGCCGAAGGCGCGGAAGGCGGGCCAGGCGCCGAGCGCGAGCGAGACGAAGACGCCGAACAGGATGGCAAGAACGGCGATCGCCGCCGCGCGGGTGAGGTGCCTGAAAAAGGAATCGGCGGCGATGAAGCGCTTGAGCGTCGAGCGCTCCGCGAACCGCACCGCTCCCATCGTCAACTCGGCCATTGGCTTGCCTACCCGACGGTTACACGAGAGCCCTAATCTTCACGCGGAAAGGAGGCCGGCGGCGGATCCGGCCTCCCGCGTTACGCGAACGCTACCTACGCGAACGCTACTTCCGGCTTTCCACGCGTTACATCGTGCTTGCATAAATCGGCTTGCCGTCGGGGCCCTTGATGCTGTCCGCCCAGGTCTTGCGGATGAGGCCGACGAGGCTCGCGGGCAACGGCACGTAATCGAGTTCCGAAGCCATTTGGCTCCCGTGCTTGTAGGCCCAGTCGAAGAACTTGAGGGCTTCCTGCGCGGCAGCCGCATCATCCGGTTTCTTGGGGATCAGGATGAAGGTCGCGCCGGCGATCGGCCAGGACGCAGCACCGGGCGAGTCGGTCAATATCATGTAGAAGCCGGGCGCATGCGCCCAGTCGGCGCCGGCGGCCGCAGCCATGATGGCCTGAGGAGCGGCGGCTACTACCTTGCCGTCCTTGTTGATCATCTTGGCGGTCGTCAGCTTGTTTTGCTTGGCATAGGCGGTCTCGACATAGCCGATCGCGCCCTTGGTCTGCAGCACGTTGTTGGCGACGCCTTCGTTGCCCTTGGCGCCGATGCCGCCCGGCCACTCGACCGAGGTGTTGGAGCCGACCTTATCCTTCCATTCGGGACTGACCTTCGACAGGTAATTGGTGAAGATGAAGGTGGTGCCGGAGCCGTCGGAGCGATGCACGATCGCGATCGCCTGCGCCGGCAGTTTCGCATGCGGGTTGAGTTTCTTGATCGCGGGATCGTCCCACGTCTTGATCTCGCCGAGGAAGATTTTGGCGAGCGTCGGGCCGTCGATGGTCAGGTCGCCGCTATGGATGCCATCGAGGTTTACGACCGGAACAATGCCGCCCATCACGGTCGGAAACTGAATCAACCCGCCCTTGTCGAGATCCTCGATCTTGAGCGGCATGTCGGACGCGCCGAACGTAACGGTGCGCGCCATGATCTGCTTGATGCCGCCGCCGGAGCCGATCGACTGGTAGTTCAAGCCGACGCCGGTTTCCTTCTTATAGGCGTCGGCCCATTTGGCGTAGATCGGATAGGGAAAAGTCGCGCCGGCACCGGAGATGTCGGCGGCGCGTGTCTCACCCGCGAGCGCGGAGCCCGCGATTACAAAAGCGGTGGAAAGGAGAATGGATGCGAGCCTCATGATCGTTTTCCTGTCTTCTCTGTTTTTGTTCCCGAGACTCGTAGGCTCTCCCGGTCACGGTTCTATGAAAGACAGATGACAGTTGGATGACGGATCAAGGGGCTGTGGCGGCTTCCATTTTTGGAATTCCGGAATCGGCCAGTGGAATGCGGGCTGTGAATATCGCGCCTTTCCCCGGCTCGCTCTCGATCGAAAGCGTGCCGCGGTGCCGGGCGAGGACGTGTTTCGCGAGCGAAAGCCCGAGGCCTGTGCCCCCCTGCGCGCGGCTTGTCTCGACATCGACCCGATAGAAACGCTCGGTCAGCCGCGGCAAGTGCTCGGGCGCGATCCCGGAACCGAAATCGCGCACGGAGACGGCGGCTTCGCCCGCAGCCGCCGACAGCGTGACCTCCACGCGTTTACCGGAAGCGCCGTATTTGAGCGCGTTCTCGACGAGGTTCTCGAACACGCGGATCAATTCGTCGCGGTCGCCGAGCACGAAGGCCTCTGCGGCCTCGCGCTTCAGCGTGAGGGCGACGTTCTGCTCCTCTGCGAGCGGGGTCATCGTGTCGCACACCTGGGCGACGATCCCCGCGAGATCGACGCGCGTCTGCGGCTGCAGGTGAAGGCTGAGTTCGATGCGCGAGAGCGACATCAGGTCGTTGATCAGCCGCGACATGCGGCGCGCCTGTTCGCCCATGATCTTCAGGAATTTATCGCGCGCTTTCGCATCGTCGCGCGCCGGGCCCTGCAAGGTATCGATGAAGCCCAGCAGCGAAGCGAGCGGCGTGCGCAGCTCGTGGCTCGCATTGGCGACGAAATCGGTGCGCATCTGGGCGAGCCGCCGCTCCTGGGTGAGATCGCGGAACGAAAGCAGGAAAAGCTCCGGCAATTCGTGGGCGAAAACGACCGGCGCCACGTGCGCTTCGAGCGCGCGCTCGGCCGGAAAGCGTTCGTTGATCTCGAAACGCTGCGTCTGGCCGCCGGCGGCGGCGCGAATTGCCTCGATGATCTGCGGGTTGCGGATGGTGAAGGAAATCGGTTCGCCGGTGCGGATGCGGCCGAAGACGGCGGCGGCCGGCACGTTACCCGCGATCACCGTGCTCGCGCGGTCGACGAGGAGCGCGGGCTCGGGCAGCGCGTTGATGAGCGCCGCGAGCCCCGCCGTCGGGTCGGCCGCCGCCGGGACGAGGCGCGGTGCCGCATCGATGGCGATGCCGCGCGAGGCAAAGCGTATTTCGACCGCCATCAAAGTGGCGACGGCGACGATCGCGGGAAGCGCGATGTAGGAGGGAAGCCAGCCGAAAGCCGCGAGCAGGATGATCGCGAACATGGCGAGCGCCGCGAGCCACCATCCTCTCACGCGCCTTGCCCGCGGCGCCGCGCGCGGGGCGCTTTCCGGCGCCTTTTCAGGAGCGGCATTCATGCCGCTCCTCTAGCGCGGGCGGAAGCAGAGGGCGAATCGGGGATTCTCCTTTGTACAATCCGCGCGCCGTTCTTGTCAGCCGGCCCAAAGCATGACATTTCGGCTGCGGGGCGAGGCGAACGGAGCCACATGAGATGCGACATTTCCTGCGCGCGGCCGCGATCGTTTCCTCCCTTTATCCGTTTCTGACCTGCGGGCTCGAAGCGGCGCGGGCCGAGCCCATCCCGCTTCCCACTGTCGATTACCAAGCCAAGGCGAAGATGATGGGCGGCTCCGCCGTCACCATCCATCATTCCGGCGGCAAGCTGCGCATGGAAATCCAGCCGCACGGCTTGCCGCAGGCCATCACCGGCATCATGGATTTGCCGGCGCATAAGATGATCATGATCGGCGCCGTACCCGGCATGAGCAACATGGCGATGGAAATCGATATCGGCAAGGACGCGAGCTACGGACAAGTGGTGGGAGAAGGCAAGCGCGTCGGCACCGCGACGGTCGCGGGCGAGAGCTGCGAGCTTTGGGAAGTCGAAAGCAAGACCGGCTTCAACGGCGAGCCGGTCACCGCCTGCATTTCGCGCGACAACATTCCGCTGCGCACGGAGGCGACGTTCGAGGGCAAACGCCGCGCGATCATGGAAGTGACTGAGTTGCAGCGCGTCCGCCAGGATCCCGCGCTATTCGTCTTGCCCGCGAACCTTCAGGTGATGAAACTGCCGCGGGGCGTGGTGCCGGGAACCGGCGCGCCCGGCAAGCAGTAATCCCGCCGCTATTTTTTCCGGCCGCGCGCGTTGGCGGGACGCTTGGCGCGGGGCGCGAATACTTTTCGCTCGCGAATTTTTTGCGCCACCGGTTTCAAATCAAGAATGAACTCGCGCACGCCGAGGATGGCGAGCGAAAGCGCGAAGGGGGCGACGTAATAATAAAGCCGAAACAGAAGCAGCGCGCCGAGGACGTTCTCCTTGCCGAAGCGCAACAGCGACTGCCGGTCGAAATGCATGAGCGCGATCAGCATGGCGGCGTCGAACACGCCGAGCCCGCCCGGCGAGTGGCTGGCAAAGCCAAGCAACGTGGCAGTGACGAAAATCACCGCGAGCGAGACGAAATCGATCTGCGGCGCGTTCGGCATCAACATGTACATCGCCGCGGAGGCGCAGCTGAGATCGACGATGCCGAGCGCGATCTGGATCAGCGTCAGCCGCCCGCCCGGCAAGGTCACGTGCCAGCGCTCGCGGCCGATGCGGATCGTTCGCGTCGCAGCGCTGACCCAGATCACATAGACGAGGAGCGCAAGCAGCCACGCGGCGCCGAGCCAGCGATTGACGTAAGTGGGCAGCTTGTCGATCGCATTCGCGGCATCGGGATCGACGACAAGGCCGAGGCCGAGGAAGGCGACATTGCCGAGCCAGAAGGTAAGCCCGGCGATGAAGCAGATTTTCGCGACCTCGACGACGTCGAGACCGCTCACCGAATAGATGCGGTAGCGCACGGCGCCGCCGGAGAACACCGAGAAGCCGACATTGTGACCGATCGAATAGCTCGTGAAACTGCCGAGCGCCGCGGTGCGGTAGGGGATTTCCGTGCGGCCGATCGAATGCAGCGCGAAGTAGTCGTAGAAAGTCAGCGTGACGTAGCCGAGAGCGACGAAAACACCGGCGAGCACGAGCGCATAGGTGGGCGTGCGGCGAAGCGCTGCATAAACCTCGCGCGGCTCGATGTCGTGCAGAAGGTGGTAGAGGACGTAAGACGCGCACGCGATGATGAGAATGCTGAGCGCGATGCCGACGGCCTGCCAGCTGATTTTTTTCTGCAAATACTGAACGATCGCTCGCGGGTTCATGGTTCTTCTGTTCGCGGCGATGTTGATGTGGATATGGCGTGAAACGAGTTGGCGTTTTGCCGCAGATTACCCATAGTTGGCGCCGAAACGAAACGGAAAATAAAGCGATTTCTTGCCGGAAATTGGTCGCTCGCGAACGAGCCGTGAGAGGAAGATGGCGCGCCCGGAGAGATTCGAACTCCCGACCCCCAGATTCGTAGTCTGGTGCTCTATCCAGCTGAGCTACGGGCGCCCTCAGGGGAAGGCGGAAGGACTATACAGGCCGTTCCTGATTTGCAAGCGCGCGGTCCTCGGCGCGGATACGCCACATCAGCAGCGCCGCGTTCGCGAGCGAAAAGATCGCGGCATAGATCAATAGCCCGAAGGCGAGCGGAAGCAGCGCAATCTCGAGCGCCACGACGAGATAGTTCGGATGCTTGAGAAGGCGATAAGGCCCGGTGCGCACGAGCGGCGCGCCGGGAAGCACGATGATGCGCGTCGTCCAGCGCTCGCCGAGCGTCGCGATCACCCATACGCGGGCGATCTGCAGCGCCGCATAGGCGGCGACGAGCCACCAATTCGCCGGCCGCGGCCATGCCCAGATCCAAAGACCCGCGAGCCAGAGCGCGTGGAGCGCCACCATGAAGGGATAGTGCCCGGCGCCCACCTCATGGGCGCCGCGGGCGTGCAGGCGCTTCTCGTTCCGCGCCGACCACCATAGTTCCACGAGGCGCTGCAATGTGACGAAGCCGAGGACCGGCAGGGCGTCAGGCACGGGCCGGATCGAGCGCGAGCAAGCTCGCCGTGAAACCGGGCCCCAGCGCCGAAAGCGCGAGCATGCCCTTCTGCGACGAGCGCAGCACGCGCTCGAGCGCGAACAAGACGGTAGGCGCCGACATGTTGCCGAACTCGCGGAGGACATCGCGCTCGTGATCGAGTGAGCAGCGCTTGAGCTTGAGCGCCATTTCGACCGCATCGACGACCTTGCC
>JBGPVT010000033.1:0-12926 GCA_041491825.1 Xanthobacteraceae bacterium
AAAAAGCTCGGCGCGACCGGCGTTCTCAACCAGGCCACGATCGATTCCATCAACGGCCCGCGCCGCGACCGCGACGCCGACATCATCCTCGCCAATCTCGAGCGCTGGCGCTGGCTGCCGCGCGAGCTCGGCAATACCCAGCTCGGCAACGCCTATGTGATGGTCAATATTCCCGACTACACGCTGAAGATCGTGCGCGACGGCTCGACTTACTGGACGACGAAGATCGTCACCGGCAAGCCGGGCATGCCGACGCCGATGATCAGCCCGGACATGAAATTCATCACGGTCAACCCGACCTGGAACGTGCCGCCCTCGATCATCGCCAATGAATACCTGCCGGTGCTGAAACAGGACCCCACCGCCTTGGAGCGGATCGGCCTCAAGATGGAGAACAACAAGGACGGCACCGTTCGCATCTACCAGCCGCCGGGAGAGCGCAATGCGCTCGGCCGCATCCGCTTCAATTTCCCGAACAAGTTCCTCGTTTATCAGCACGACACGCCGGACAAGAATCTGTTCTCGGAATCGAAGCGCGCCTTCAGCCACGGCTGCATGCGCGTGGAGAATCCGATCATGTATGCCGAGAAGTTGCTATCGATCGAACTCCCCAAGGACGGCTACACCCAGGACAAGATCCGCAAGATGTTCAGCGGCAGCGAGATCAACATCGACTTCCCCAAGCCCTTGCCGGTCCACATCACCTATCAGACGGCCTTCGTGGGCGATGACGGCAAGCTCGAGATCCGCGAGGATATCTACGGCCGCGACGCCCGCGTGTTGCAGGCGCTGAAAACCGACGAGCGCAAGGTCGCCGACGTCGCCGTCGAGCAGCATGGGGTCGGCAGTTCCACCGTCAGCCGCGACGCGCTGCGTTTTGCGGTCCCCGACGGACGCTTCGAAAATCCGTTCGCGAATTTCTTCCAGACCTTCCAGCCGCGGGATGACCGCAGCAAGGGCCGCAATCGCGATTCCCGGCAGGAAACCAACCGCGGCGGATTCTTCGGCCTTTTCCGCTAAATTTCGCCAGTTTCGAAGGTTCCCGCCCTCCGCTTAACCAAGCGGAGGAAGGCCCGCTTTGGCGCGGCCCGATTTCGCCACACTCCAAGGTTACGGAAATCGCATCGGACGGCGCGGGGGCGACAACACTCCGTTAACCCTTTCCGATAACGATCACAGTGCGTTAGCCATTCGCGGCCGCGTGTTGGCCCGGTGACTGACCGAGGCACAACTCGTAACGGAAGAGGGCACGTGCCAGACCAGTCCGCGCGCAAGGCCCGCCACCTGAACTTCCGTGCCGGGCAGCGCATCGGCTTAGCCGCCCTTCTTCTCTTTTTCGGCTCCCAATCCCTCGAAAGCGTGATCGCCAACGGCGACACGCGCACGATCGCTTTGCATCACCTGCACACCGGCGAAGATCTCATCATCACCTACAAGCGCGATGGGAAATTCGACGAGGCCGCGCTCGAGAAGCTGAACTGGCTCCTGCGCGACTGGCGCGTCGAACAGCCGATCAAGATGGACCCGCATCTCTTCGATTTGATTTGGGAGGTAAATCGGGAAATCGGCGGCAAGGAGCCGATCCAGATCGTCTGCGGCTACCGCTCGCCCTCGACCAACGCGATGCTGCGCGCGTCGAGCCGCGGCGTCGCCCAGTTCAGCCAGCACATGCTCGGCAAGGCGATGGACTTCTACATTCCGGGCGTCGAGCTGTCGCAGCTGCGCGACATCGGTCTGCGGCTACAGCGCGGCGGCGTCGGCTTCTATCCGACGTCCGGCTGGCCCTTTGTCCATCTCGACACCGGCAATGTGCGGCATTGGCCGACGGTCACGCGCGAATACCTCGCCCGCCTCTTTCCCGACGGCAAGACCGTTCACATTCCCGCCGACGGCCGGCCGATGCCTGGCTTCCAGCTGGCACTCGCCGAGGTTCAGGCGCGCGGAAAAGAAGTGATATCGACCACCGCCTTCGCTTCGCGCAGCGACGCCGACGGCGATTCGGAAAAAGCCGGGAACGGCAGTCGCATGAAGCGGCTCTTCGCCTCGATCTTCAGCAAGAAGAACGGAAGCGAGAACGAGGACGGCAAGATCGCAGCACAGCGCGCGCAACCCGTCGCGAGCATGACCTCGAACACGAAGCCTGTCCCCGAGACGAATGCGCGGCCGGTCGCGGTCGCCTCGCTATCGCCCGCGGCACCGCCGCCCGGCCCGCAATTGCAATGGACGAAGGGGCCCGATCCCATCGCGGCCACGACCGGATCCTTGGCGCCGCTGCCGCGCGCGCGGCCGATGGAAGCCGGTTCGAACGCGGCCCTCGCTTCGCTGCCGCTGAACGGACGCAAGGTGGCATCGGCCGACGTCACCGCTTCCCTGCCATTGGCGATCACCGGCGGAGAGAAGCCGGCCTCCGTCCTCGCCTATGCCGCGCCCGAAGCCGGTCCGCAGCGGATGAGCGCGCCGGTTGCGCAACAGACGGCTGCGGCGCCACGCCCGCGGCCTCAGGATGTCGCCCGCTCGCAGGAGCCGGCCCGTTCGCCCGGCCTATATGGGGACGCCGCTCACTCGCCGTCGATCCTCCTCAGCAAAGAGCCCATTCAGCTCACCGCCGACCTGCGGCATCCGGATCAATCGGGGCTGGTGATTTTGCTCGATCCTGCCGCCACCACCGCCGGCTACTTTGCCCATCAGAGCGGCGGGAAAATCGTCACGGGCGCGCTCACTTCCGCCTATTGAGGCCGCCGCCCTAACGGCCGCCGCCGATTCCGATCGCATCGCGATAAAGCTCGACGAGCGCCTCGTGCTCGTGGCGCTCCGCCGTGTCCTGGCGATAAAGCCGGATCACGACGCGCAGCGCCTTCACGTCGAAGCCCTCGGCCTTGGCCTCGGCATAGACCTCGCGGATGTCGCCTGAAATCGTATTCTTCTCCTCTTCGAGCTTCTCGATGCGCTCGACGAAGGATTTCAACTTGCCTTTCGCGAAATTGGCGCTCCCCGCCATCGCGCTCTCCTTGTCTTCGGTTGCACCGATTTAGTGCGAGGCGTGGGTTTTTTTGAAAGCGGCCTTCTGCTCGCCGCTCGCTTCTTTCTGATGGCGCTGTTTCCATTCCTCGTAAGGCATGCCGTAGACGGCCTCGCGGCTCTCGTCTTTCGTCATCGGCACACTTTTTTCGTCGGCGGCATCCTTCATCCAGTTGGACAGGCAATTGCGGCAAAAGCCCGCGAGATTCATCAGGTCGATATTCTGCACATCGGTGCGATTGCGCAAATGCTCCACCAGCCGCCGAAAGACCGCGGCCTCGAGTTCGGTGCGCGTGGGGTCGTCGATCTTTTTCATGCGGCCGATCCTTTCGCTGTCGATTGTGCGCAGGCTTAGTCCATTCTATGACACGCGGCGCTCGCCCGCGAGTGCCGCTTTCGCATTCCGCCTGTCCCGCCTTCAAAGTCAGCCCGCGCGATGGATCGTACAAGAACCAAGGCTCTGCTTCGGAAAATCTTCGACGCCGCGGTGGCCGCGGCGCATCCCGCGTCCTGCCTGCCGCCGGCCTTGCCCGGCCCGCCGGCCGAGGGTCGCATCATCGTGCTCGCCGCCGGCAAGGCGGCGGGCGCGATGGCTGAAGTCGCCGAGGCGCATTATTTCGGACAGGGATTCCCGCCGGAGCGGCTCGAGGGTATCGCCGTCACCCGCCATGGCTATGGACGGCCGGCCCGGCGGATCGAAGTGGTGGAGGCGGGCCATCCGGTGCCCGACGCCGCGGGCCTGGACGCGACCGAGCGCGTGCTTCTGCTCGCACGATCGGCGAAAGAAACCGATCTCGTGCTCGTGCTGCTCTCGGGCGGCGCTTCGGCGAACTGGATCGCGCCCGCACCCGGCGTTTCGCTCGACGACAAGCGTGCGCTCACGCGCGCGCTGCTCGCCTCCGGCGCCGACATCCGCGAGATCAACACGGTGCGGAAGCATCTCTCCCGCATCAAGGGCGGCCGCCTCGCCGCACTCGCCGCCCGCGCAAAAATGCTGACGCTCGCGATTTCCGACGTGCCCGGAGACGATCCTTCGGTGATCGGCTCGGGCCCCACCGTGCCGGATCCGAGCACGCTCGAAGACGCCGAGACGATCCTGCGGCGGCGAAACGTGGAAATACCGCCTTCTCTCGCGCGTGCCTTGCGGGAGCCCGCGAACGAAACTCCGAAGCCCGGCGCCGCCGTCTTCGCCCGCGGCGAATACCGCATCGTCGCGCGCCCCGCCGATGCGCTTGCCGCAGCCGCGCGCACGGCGCGCGGGGAAGGCCTGATCCCGATCGTCCTCGACGACCGCGTCGAGGGCGAGGCGCGCGAAGTGGCGCGCGACCACGCGCGACGGGCGCTAGCGGACCAAGGCAAGCGCACGCTGCTTCTCTCCGGCGGCGAGCTGACCGTTACCTTGCAAGGCAAGGGGCGCGGCGGGCCGAACCAGGAATACGCCCTTGCGCTCGCCATCGCGCTCGACGGCGCAGCCCACATCGCGGCGCTTGCCGGCGATACCGACGGCACCGACGGCGGCGTGGGACGGCCGGACGATCCGGCGGGCGCATTTGTCGACGGCACCACATTGGCGCGCGCCCGCGCGCTCGGCCTCGATGCCGCCCGTTTTCTTGCCGAAAATGACTCCTCTGGTTTTTTCGAGCGGCTCGGCGACCTTCTCGCCCCGGGACCCACCTGCACCAACGTCAATGACCTGCGGGCGATCCTCGTTGACACTAGTGCCCCGAACCCGAAGTTCGCACACGGCGCGCCGCAAGCACGGTTGCGAACTTCGGGTTCATAGGGGTACTAGAATCATAGAGTCTCTAGTGTCCCTTCGATTCCGAAGTTCGTATAAGAGTGTACCGCAAGGGCTTACGAACTTCGGAATCGGGACACTAGTAAGGGCGCGGCGGAAAAAGGCGCCGATCTGTTTGAGCGGAAAATTTGATTCGAAGCGTCAGGATTTTCAGCCGATGCGACAAAGCGTCCGGATCGCCCGCCTCACGTTTTTCCTCGCCGCGCTCGCGGCACCGGCGGTTGCGCATGCCGATTTTCGTCTCTGCAACCGCACGCAAAGCCGCGTCGGCGTCGCCGTCGGCTACAAGGACAACGATGTCTGGACCACCGAGGGCTGGTGGAACGTGGCGGCGAACACTTGCGAAACGCTGATGCGCGGGCCGCTTGTCGCGCGTTTTTATTACATCTATGCGCTAGATTACGATCAGGGCGGCGAGTGGGCAGGCCAGGCCCTCATGTGCACGCGCGAGAAGGAGTTCACCATCAAGGGCATCGAGGATTGTCTCGCACGCGGCTTCGACCGCACCGGTTTCTTCGAGATCGATACCGGCGAGCAAAAAAACTGGACCGTTCAGCTCACCGAGCAGGGGCAAACCGCGCCTGTCTCGCCCCAGCCCCGGCAGGGTGCGCCCAGCCGATGAGACGGCAGCGCCGGACAAAGATCGTCGCGACGCTCGGCCCCGCTTCTTCCGATCCCGGCACGATCGAGCGACTCTTCATCGAGGGTGCCGACGTCTTCCGCATCAATATGAGCCATACAACGCACGAAGGCTTGCGCGCCTTCGTTCGCGCGATCCGCGGGATCGAAAAGAAACACGGCCGCCCGATCGGCATCCTCGCCGATCTGCAGGGCCCAAAATTGCGCCTGGGCACGTTCGCGGAGGGGGGTGCCGCACTCGCGGCTGGCGCCACCTTTGTGCTCGATAGCGATCCGAAACCGGGCGATGCCGCCCGCGTTTTCTTGCCGCACCCCGAAATTCTTTCGTCCTTGCAACCGGGACATCGGTTGCTGGTCGACGACGGCAAGGTGCGGCTCGTCGTCATCGAGGCCTCGCGCACGCGCGCGGTGACCAAGGTCGAGGTCGAAGGCCGCGTATCGGATCGAAAAGGCGTCAGTCTTCCCGATACCATCGTCACGGTCTCTGCGCTGACACCCAAGGACCATGCCGATCTCGACGCGGCCTTGGAGCAGGCGGTCGACTGGGTCGCGCTCTCGTTCATCCAGCGGCCGGAAGACGTCGCCGAAGCGAAAAAGATCGCGCGCGGGCGCGCCGCGATCATGTCCAAGATCGAAAAGCCGCAGGCCATCACCCGGCTTGCCGAAATCATCGAGCTCTCCGACGCGCTCATGGTCGCGCGCGGCGATCTCGGCGTGGAGCTGCCGCTCGAACGCGTGCCCGGCCTGCAGAAGCGAATCACGCACGATTCGCGTCAGGCCGGAAAGCCCGTGGTGGTCGCGACGCAAATGCTCGAATCGATGATTTCCTCGCCGGTGCCGACGCGGGCCGAGGTTTCGGACGTGGCGACCGCGATCTTCGACGGCGCCGACGCGGTCATGCTCTCCGCCGAATCGGCGGCGGGCCAGTATCCGGTCGAAGCCGTGCAAACCATGGACCGCATCGCGCAGGAGGTGGAGCGCGATTCGACCTATCACGCCGTGATCGATCCGCATCGTCCCAACCCGGAAGCGACCGGGGCCGACGCGATTTCGGCCGCGGCGCGCCAGATCGCCGAGACGCTCGATTTGCCCGCGATCCTCTGCCTGACGAGTTCGGGCGCCACGGCGATGCGTGTCGCCCGCGAGCGGCCGAAGCCGCCGATCGTCGCAATCTCGCCGAAACTGGAGACCGCGCGCCGGCTTGCCGTTCTGTGGGGCACGCATTGCGTGGTCAGTAAGGACGCCCCCGACCTCGACGCGATGATCGCGCGCGCGTGCAACATCGCGTTTCGCGAAGGCTTCGCGCGCGAAGGCCAGCGGGTGATTCTCGTCGCCGGCGTCCCCCTCGGCACACCGGGCGCAACCAATATGGTGCGGGTTGCGTTCGTCGGCGACGAAGCGACAGAGACCGATTGAGGGATTAGATATCCCGCCCCTCGACCTGGACTTCGAGCTTTTTCACCATGTCGGGAACCGTATCGAGATAGGGATCGATCGCGAGCGCCCGCCGGAAGGCCTCGAGCGCCCGCTTGTCCTCGCCGATCTCCTGCAGGATCACGCCGAGACCCGTGAGCGCGCCGTAGTGCCTGGGCTCCCGCGCGAGCACGAGGCGCAGATCCGCGAGCGCGCCGGAAATGTTCTTCGTCACGTAATAGAGGGTCGCGCGCTGCGCCCGCGCTTCGATGAAGTTCGGGGCGATCCCGATGACCGAGTCCAAGAGCTCGAATGCAAGCTTGCTGTCCTTTGCCTCGATCATCGAACGCGCCCGCAGCATCAAAAGGTCGGCGGTGGCGCTGCCCGATTGAAAATTCAAGGCTTCGATCTTGGCTTCGACGATCTTGGCGATCGCCTGGTTGGGGGCCTTGGCGAGCGCCTCGTAGAGCGTGTCGAGCCGCGCGGCGCGATCGGCCTTACCGGCGCGGAGCGGACGGCGGACAGGAGCCGCTTTCGTTCCCGGCGGCACCTCCCGCAACGCGGGAGTTTGCGACTGCGCGAGCACGCGATCGCCGCTTGCCGCGAACAGCGCTGCCGCCAGCACGATCAGCCAAAAGATTCGACGCATCGTCATGTCAAAGTCTAGGGCCTGTCCGGCCGAAGAGCAAAGGACGGAATTGCGGCGAAATCTCAAGCGTCGGAAGAAGGCTCAGGCCTCAGCCCTGCCGCGCCTTGAAGCGGCGCTGCGTCTTGTTGATGACATAGACGCGCCCCTTTCTGCGCACGAGGCGATTATCGCGGTGGCGCTTGCGCAGCGAACGGAGCGAATTGCGGATTTTCATTTTCAGTCCCGTGTTATTCGAAGCGAAATGGTGGGCGCGACAGGGATCGAACCTGTGACCCCTACCATGTCAAGGTAGTGCTCTCCCGCTGAGCTACGCGCCCTTTTTGAAGGTTGCTCCTATATCGGCTGCGCCGGGGGGGCGCAAGCTCGGCGCTTCACGCCGCGAGCATGCGCTCGACCTCGTTGACGAGGTCCTTGAGATGGAAGGGCTTGGAAAGCACCTTGGCGTTCTTCGGCGCGTTGTTCTCCGGATTGAGCGCGACCGCGGCGAAGCCGGTGATGAACATGACCTTGAGCTCGGGATCGAGTTCGGTCGCCTTGCGCGCGAGCTCGATGCCGTCCATCTCCGGCATCACGATATCGGTCAACAGCAATTCGAACGGCTCCTCGCGCAGCCTGTCATAGGCCGCCTTGCCGTTGTCGAAAGACACCACCTCGTAGCCCGCCTTGGTCAGCGCGCGCGCGAGGAACCGCCGCATGTCGTTGTCGTCTTCGGCGAGCAGGATTTTCGGGCTCGCGACTTCGGCTTCCTCGCTCATTCGATCCCCGCACTCACTTGAATTGCCACTATAAGCAGCCATGCCGGTAAACGGTGGGTGAAGGCGGATAAATCATGCCAATGGCCTTCACAAGCCGCCTCATGAACTTGCACAATGGATGGTAAACCCGGTTACCATCCATTCCCAAAGAGACCCGACCCGAGATGACCGCCCATATCGTCGATGAATTCGACCCGCCCTTCGAGGTCGTAGAACCCGTCACGCTGTCGGGGCCGGTGGTCTGCAATTCGCCCCATAGCGGCTGTTCGTATCCGGCGGCGTTTCTCGCCCAGACGAGGCTGGATCTCTCGGTTTTGCGGCGTTCCGAGGACACTTTCGTGGACGAGCTCTTCGCCGAAGCGGTTCGTCTAGGCGTGCCGATGATGCGGGCGCACTTCCCCCGTTCTTTCCTCGACGTCAACCGGGAACCCTATGAGCTCGATCCCCGCATGTTCGAGGGCCGCTTGCCGGCTTTCGCCAACACGCGCTCGCTCCGCGTCGCGGGCGGGCTCGGCACGATCGCGCGCGTGGTCGGCGACGCGCGAGAAATTTACGACCGCAGGCTGCCGGTCGACGAGGCGATCGGCAGAATCGAGCTTTATTACAAGCCCTATCATCGCGAGCTGCGCCGCCTCGTCATGCGGGCGCAGCAGAGCTTTGGCCTCGCGATTCTCCTGGATTGCCATTCGATGCCGTCGAGCGCGAGCGGCAGGGACGAGCGGCCGCGCGCCGACATCGTGCTCGGCGACCGTTACGGCACGAGTTGCGCGACGCTGGTGACCGATGTGATCGAGGAAACCCTGCGCGATCTCGGCTATAGCGTCTTGCGCAACAAGCCCTATGCCGGCGGCTTTATCACCGAGCATTACGGCGATCCGGCCGCGGGACTTCACGCCGCCCAAATCGAAATCAACCGCTCGCTCTACATGGACGAGCGCGAATACCGGCGGACTTCCCGCTTCGAATATGTGCGCGCCGACCTCGGCCGCACCATCGCCAAGCTCGCCGCCGTCACGGCGCACGGCATCGAGCCGCTGCGCGACGCCGCCGAGTAGCACATCGAGTTGCGCTAAGCGCATAGCTGCTATGTGTTCGGCAGATATACCGCTGAGGATCCGAACCTCCGCCGGTCTCGATTTCCGCATCCCGCCGCGTTGGCGTTGTAGGCAAGCGCAGATGGCCGGGAAGCGCCCAACCCTTGCTAAGCCTTTGAAAGAAAAAGGGCCGCTAGGGTTGCTAGCGGCCCAAGTCTAGGGAGGAAACGCCCAAGGAGGGCGGCAATAACGCGACGCCATCGCGTTATCGCACTGCAACAATATACACCGCGCTGCAAAACCTGCAAGGGTCTGTATTGCTGTCCTAATACGCTTTTCGTCGCAGGGAAGCGTTCTTGCTATCGGCCTGCACAATCCCGTGCAGCGCCGCGCCCTTCCGCGAGTATCGTCGCACGACAATCTCGACCGCGCGCGCGGACCGCGGCTAAAGGTGGCCAGGGAGCAGCCGAATGGGAGCGGTCGATTTCGCGGCCTTTGTCGATGAACTCGCAACCGTCGCGGGCGAGGCGATCCGGCCGTTCTTCCGCACGACGCTCGGGGTCGAAAACAAGGGCAGGAGCGGCGTCTTCGACCCGGTCACCGCCGCGGACCGCGCCGCCGAGCAAGCGATGCGCACGCTCATCCGCAATGCTTTTCCTCAGCACGGCATCATCGGCGAGGAATTCAGCGACGAAGGCTCCAACGCCGCCTATGTTTGGGTGCTGGACCCGATCGACGGCACGAAATCCTTCATATCGGGAATGCCCGCCTGGGGTACGTTGATCGGCCTGTTGAAGGATGGCCTGCCGGTCTACGGCATGATGAATCAGCCTTTCATCGGCGAACGCTTCACCGGCGATGGCGCCATCGCCCGCTATCGTGGGCCCGTCGGCGAAAGACGGCTGAACGTGCGGGCCTGCGCCGGTCTCTCCGACGCGACGCTGTTCACCACGAGCCCGCTCCTGATGAGCGAGCAAGAGCGCGGATTGTTCGAAAAGGTGCAAGCCAAGGCGCGCCTCTCGCGCTACGGCGGCGATTGCTACGCCTATTGCATGATCGCGGCGGGCTTTGTCGATCTCGTCATCGAGACGGGCCTCAAGCCTCACGACATCGTCGCGCTCATTCCGATCATCGAGGGCGCGGGCGGAATCGTCACGGACTGGTCCGGCAAGGCGGCCACGAGCGGTGGAAGAATTGTCGCCGCCGGCGACAAGCGCGTGCATGCCGAGGCGCTGAAACTTCTGCAAGGCTGAATTCAGCGATAGAGCGGCGAGCCCGGCACGAACGCGTCGAAAGCCGCCCAGAACTGCGCGCGAACGATATCGCGTTCCATCAGAATCTCGTGCTTGGCGCCGGGAATGATCAGATGCGAGCCCGCGCGCAACCTGACCGAGAAGCGCTCGGTCGCCGTCGTCGAGGCGATCGGATCCTCGCCGGCGGCGAAAATCAAAAGCGGCTGCCGGAGCGCCGTCGGATAGAGGGGGTCGCTGAAGCGCTCCATCGTGCGAAAAGCGGCATTGGCCCAGCCGAAGGTCGGCGAGCCGAGCCCGAGCCCGGGCAATTCCTCCAGCGCCCTGATGCGCTCGTAGCGTATGGGATCCGAGGTCAGCGGATTGCCGGTAAAGGGGCTGCTCGAGATCGCCGCCGGCCCGCCGCCGAGGATGTAGGATGTGCCGAAGCCGAGCAACGTGCCGATTCTGGCGAGGGTGCGCGCCGCCGGCCGGCCGGCGTAACCGACCAGATCGATCATCGGCGAGGACAATACGAGCCGGTCGAACCACCTCCGGCCCAAGCGGATGGCCTCGAGAAGAATGGCTCCGCCCATCGAATGGGCAAGGCCGAAGATCGGCGCGGGACAATCGGGCAGCACGATCTCGCGCATGAAAACTTCAAGGTCCGTTTGATAATCGTCGAAGGAGCGGACATGGCCTTTGCGCGGGTCCGCGAGAAGCCGATCGGAGCCCCCCTGCCCGCGCCAATCCAGCACCGCGACGGCGAGGCCGCGCTCCCGCAGCTCGCGAATGACCTCGAAATACTTCTCGATCATTTCGGTCCGGCCGCTGAAGAGGCAAACCGTTCCGCGCCGCGGGCCGGTCGGATTCCAGCGCGCGAAGCGCAGCTTCAAACCGTCGGGGGTCGCGAGGTGGCCGACCACGGCGCCCTCGGGCACCGGGTTCGCCGGAATGGAGTGGAGTGTCATAAAGCCTTGCCGCTGCCGACCGCGCGAATGCGCGCCCGGGACTTCAGTTACAACGGTCTATTTCTTTGAGCAACGCTCTAACGGCGGCCGTCAAAGCCGATCGCCCGCACGCCGTCGATGCCGCCGCTCTTTCCGTTGATGACGAGGCGCACCCGTTCGCCGCCCGGTCCCGTCGCCTCGGTGATGTAGGTGGAGCCGCGATTTTTCGGCGGCGATATATCGCGAAAGCCGCGCGCCGCGAGCGAGCTCACGATCTCGCCCGAGCCGAGCGGCTTGTGGCCGCCGGGCGCAATGCCTCGCTGGCTGTAATAGTCGTAAGACAAAAATGGAATGCCCGGCCGGATGAAGGGCAAGGGCGGAAGATACGGAACGATCACGATCCTGCCGATTCGCCGGCGGTGCAGAAAAGACCCGTGCTGGCCAAAGGAAACGGAGGCGGAAAAATCGACCGCGAGCGTCACCCCCACCGCGACGACGAATGTTGCGAATGTCCGCCGCGACATCGCAAGCCCTCTTTTTTGTCGCATCAAGTCATTCTGCCGCATAAAGCCGATTGCCCGCGGGCGCGAAGCGCGGCCGCGGTCCAGATCTTTCCGCCTTCGAGCTACAGATGCGGGTCTGAACCTCGCCAAAAGCGACCATTCATCGGGGGTTCATAAAGGGCGGTCGCCGGCCTCTTGCAGGGCCGCGGACCCCCACCCATATCCCCGACCGCGCAGGCCATGTGGCGGCGCAACTGAACCCGGGCCCGGCCATTGGGCGGGCTCTTCCTGCATGTCGCTTCAAAGGAGGATATGCCATGCGAACTTTCGACCTTACTCCCCTCTACCGTTCGACCGTCGGCTTCGACCGCCTGTTCTCGCTTCTCGATTCGTTCGGGGGCGTGGACGGCGGCAATCCGGCCTATCCGCCCTACAACATCGAGCGCACCGGCGAGAACGCGTACCGTATCTCGGTCGCGGTGGCCGGCTTCACCGAGAAGGAACTGAACATCGAGGTGAAGGAAAACACGCTCTCGATCAGCGGCGAGAAGGAAACCACGGAGAAGAAGGAACAGGATGGCGAAGTGCTCTATCAGGGCATCGCGGCCCGTGCCTTCGAGCGCCGCTTCCAGCTCGCCGATCATGTCGAGGTGCGTGGTGCAAACCTCGAGAACGGTCTCCTGCACGTCGATCTCGTGCGCGAGATCCCCGAGAGCAAGAAGCCGCGCCAGATCGCGATCGGCGCCGGCAAGGGCAAAGTGATCGAGGCGAAGCCCGCGAAGGCCGCCTGACGATCCGGCTGATGGTGTGAAGAGGAGGGGCGCCCCGGACAACCGGGGCGCCCTTTGATTTACTCGAGCGGCGAAACCGGGGGGAGGTCCAGCTTCTTGGCCGGTGCACCCGAAGACGCTCCGTCTTTTTTCTCACTCGATGGAATC
>JBGPVT010000034.1:0-12734 GCA_041491825.1 Xanthobacteraceae bacterium
ATCGGGGAAGAAGAGATAGCCCTCGTCCTCGAAATGCTTGAGCTGTTGCGGGGTGAGCTTCATGGGCGTCCTCCAGCCAGATCCTTTTCTCGGCTTTTCTTGCTTGGAGTGTAGCAGGCGCGGGGCGAAAAGCGACTAGTGCCCCGAACCCGAAGTTCGTATGAGAGTGTGCCGCGAGGGCTTACGAACTTCGGAATCGGGACACTAGCCGGCGGTTCCCTCACTCACCGCGCGGCGGTAGGCGAGCGCGAACAGGATCAGAAGCGCGATTAGTCCCAGCGGCAGACCGATAAATTGCGCGGCGGAGCGCGTGATCAGCGGCACGAGCCAGCAGAAGGCGAGCGCCGATTTTTCGTAAGGCAGAAACCCGCGCTTCAATCCGTAAGCGGCGAGAAAGGCGATCGCCGGACCCATGACCACGAGGTCGTAATCGAGCGCGTAGGGTGTCGCGAGAATCGCCCCCGCGATCAGCGCCGCCGCCTTGAAGGCGAGCGCCGATTCGCTTCGCCAGATGCGCACGAGGAAAAAGGCCACCGCCAGCACGACGGTCGCCTGCGCCGCGTAAGCCAGCGCCACCGGGCCGCCCCACAGCCGCACGGCGGCGAAGGCGCTCTGGATCTTGTAGAAGCCGGTGCCGCCTTCTTCCAGCACCACCGTGCGCGTGAAGGCGAGGCTCTCGAAGAAGGCGTCCCAGACGGCGGCGCCGTAAGCGAAATAGGTCGCGGCGCAAACCGCGATCACGGTCGCAGCGGCCGTCCAGAAAACGCGCCAGCGCGCGGAGACCGCGAGCGCGAGCGGAACCAGCAGCGCGAATTGCGGCTTGTAGACGAGAAGGCCGAGCATCATTCCGGCGAGAATGGGCGTCCGGTCCATGAGCAGCATGCCGCCGCCGAGAAGGGCCGCGGTCAGGAATCCGTTCTGGCCGTGAGCGAGATTGATGAAGACGGCGGGGAAGGCGAGCGCCGGCAGAAAGGCGCGCGGGTCGCGTACAATGGCAAGCGCGTTCCACAAATAGAGGACCAGCGTCGCGAGCTGCCAGGCTGCCAACGCCGCGAAATAGGGAAGTAGCGCCAACGCCGCCGCGAGCGCGAGAAAGACCGGCGGATAATGCCAGCCGTAGAAGGGGGTGTCGGCGCCGAAGATCGATTGCTCTTTTTCGTATTGCAGTGGCGGCGAGAAGGGGGCGGCGGGCTTGCCCTCAAGCACGTATTTTCCGGCGGCATAGACGTTCGAGAAGTCGGTGCCGAGCGGCCGGCGCTGATAATCGTTGAGACCGTTCAACGTCGCGAACAGGGTGAGGATGGCGAAGAGGCCGAGCGCGAACACGATCACCGTATAGACGCGTACCCGCTCGGCGGTGAGCCAAGCGCCGCTCCGTACAATGTCGATGAAGCTCCCCATCCCGCCAACGGCCCAATCTATCGAGGCGGAGCCGGCTTCGGCGGGGTGCTGGTGCAGCCGACGGTCGGACAGTTCACGCCGAAGCCCCGCTCGTCGAAGGCGCAGGGCAGGAACGAAACCCCGCGATAGGGCATGCCATAGCATTTCGGATCGGCCTTGCACGCGGCGACGTTGCGGTGCTGGCCGCAAGGATCGCCGGGCGGCGCCGGGCACCACTCGTCGATCCCCGTCCCGCACGCGGCCGCGGCGAGGCCCGCGGCGGGGCTCAAAAGCAGGCCCGCAATCATCAAGATGGTTGATCGATGCATCACCGTTTCCCGCCTTGCCGTTCCCGCTTTGGGCCAGTAGGAAGCTCACGCTCGCCCCCTCGGGCAAGCGGAGATTCACATGGCTTTTCTCGCCGAATCCATCGGCCGCATCAAGCCTTCGCCCACCATCGCGATCTCGAACCTCGCGAAGGAGCTGAAGGCGCAGGGCCGCGACATCATCGCGTTGTCGGCGGGCGAGCCCGATTTCGACACGCCGGACAACATCAAGCAGGCGGCGATCCGCGCGATCGAGCGCGGCGAGACGAAATACACGATCGTCGACGGCATCCCCGAGTTGAAGGCCGCGATCTGCAAGAAGTTCAAGCGCGAGAACGGCCTCGACTACAAGCCCTCGCAAGTTTCCGTCGGTACCGGCGGCAAGCAGGTGCTGTTCAACGCGCTGGTGGCGACGCTGAACCCCGGCGATGAAGTGATCATCCCCGCGCCCTATTGGGTGAGCTACCCGGACATCGTGCTGTTCGCCGGCGCCAAGCCCGTGGCCGTGGAGACGCGGCTGGAAGACGGCTTCAAGATGAAGCCCGCGGCACTCGAGCGCGCGATCACCAAGCAGACGAAGTGGCTGATCTTCAACTCGCCCTCCAACCCTTCGGGTGCCGCCTATACGCGCGCCGAGTTGAAGGCGCTCACCGACGTGCTGGTGAAGCACCCGCATGTGTGGGTGCTCTCCGACGACATGTACGAGCACCTCGTCTACGACGATTTCGAATTCACCACGCCGGCGCAGGTCGAGCCGAAGCTCTACGAGCGAACGCTGACGCTGAACGGCGTGTCGAAGGCCTATTGCATGACCGGCTGGCGCATCGGCTACGCGGCGGGCCCCGAGATGCTGATCAAGGCGATGGGCACGCTGCAATCGCAATCGACCACCAACCCGTCGGCGATCTCGCAATGGGCCTCGGTCGAGGCGCTCGAGGGGCCGCAGGATTTCATTGCCGAGCACAACAAGGCGTTCAAGGAGCGCCGCGACCTCGTCGTGTCGATGCTGAACCAGACGAAGGGCATCACCTGCGCCAAGCCCGAGGGCGCCTTTTACGTGTTTCCCTTCTGCCAGGGCGCCATCGGCAAGACCGCGCCGTCGGGCAAGAAGATCGCCGGCGACGTGGATTTCGTGACGGAATTGCTCGCCGCCGAAGGCGTCGCGGTGGTGCACGGGACGGCGTTCGGGCTGGGACCCGCCTTCCGCATTTCCTACGCGACGGGAATCAAGGACCTGGAGGAAGCCTGCCGTCGCATCCAGCGCTTTTGCGGTGCACTGCGATAACGCCGCCTAACGGTTTCGTGGCGCGGGCTCCATCAGCCTCCGAAAAATCCCAATTCGACGCTCCAATCGCGTCCATCAAAAGAAGGAGAGCTACGTCATGAAACATCATCTCACCGCGGCCGCTTTCGCGACCGCCGCGATGCTTGCCGCTTCGGCGATGCCCGCCGCCGCCAATGTCGAGGTGGGTGTTCTCAAATGCCACGTGGCGCCTTCGGTCGGCTACATCATCGCCTCGGACCGCGACATGCGCTGCCATTTCTTTCCGACCGGCGGCCGCCCGGTTCATTTTTATTGGGGCAGGGCCGGCCGCATCGGTATCGACATCGGCGTGACGAGAGAAGGCTGGCTCGTGTGGGGCGTCTGGGCTCCCACCAAGGTGATCAATCGCAAGGATCTCATCGGCACCTATGCCGGCGCCTCGGCGGGGGTCGCGGTCGGCCTCGGCCTCGGCGTCAACGTGCTCGTCGGCGGCTCGAACAACACGATCGCGCTGCAGCCGCTTTCCGGCGAGAGCAGCGTGGGCCTCAGCGTCGCGCTCGGCTTGACCGCGCTCTCGCTCCACTAAAGACGAAGCGAACGGCGCGCGCCATTTCGAGCGGAAATTCGCCGGCCCGGGCCCCGCCCGGGCCGGTTTTTTGTCGTTGGAACCCATCGCCTTGATCTGGATCAACGCACGTCCCTGGCGCACACCCCTAATTGCTTGCGCTTGGCGCCCGCACCTGAAACGATAGTCCCCCGGCCACCGCCTTTTCAGCCGGCCGGAAAGCCCTGGCCTCGCGCGAGGGGCGCGGCGTCAGGTCCCTCAATCTTGCAGGGAGGCGTCGATGGCTGAGAGCAAAAACACGGCAAACGGCAGTGGTTCGAAGGGCCCGCGCTGCATCGCGCTCGTGGGCCCTTTCCAATCGGGAAAGACCACGCTGCTGGAAGCGATTCTCGCGCGCTGCGGCGCGGTGCAACGGCCGGGCACGGTCGAGGCCGGAAACACCGTGGGCGACGCTAATGCCGAGGCGCGCGCGCACAAGATGAGCGTCGAGCTTTCCGTCGCCTCCGCCGATTTCCTCGGCGACACCTATACGTTTCTCGATTGCCCCGGCTCGATCGAATTCGTGCAGGAGATGCGCTCGGCGCTGCCGCCGGTCGATGCCGCCGTGGTGGTGTGCGAGGCCGACGAGCGCAAGGTGCCGCAGCTGCAACTGGTGCTGCGCGAACTCGAAGAGCGCAAGGTGCCGCGCTTCCTCTTCATCAACAAGATCGACAAGGCGGACAAGCGCGTGCGCGAGACGCTGGCGCTGTTGCAGCCCGCCTCGCGGGTGCCGCTAGTGCTCCGCCAGATTCCGATCTGGAAGGACAGCATCGTCGTCGGCTTCGTCGACCTCGCGCTCGAGCGCGCCTTCGTCTATCGCGAGCACGCCGCGAGCGAAGTCGTCGATCTCGACGGCGATAGCGCCGCGCGCAAGAAGGATGCGCGCTTCACCATGCTCGAAAAGCTCGCCGATCACGACGACAAGCTGATGGAGCAATTGCTCGAGGACATCGAGCCGCCGCGCGACAAGGTATTCGACGATCTCGCCAAGGAATTGCGCGAGGGCTTGATCTGCCCGGTGTTGATCGGCTCGGCGACGCGCACCAACGGCGTGCTGCGTCTCTTGAAGGCGTTGCGGCACGAGGCGCCCGGCATCGCGGAAACGGCGGCCCGCCTCGGCGTCAAGACGAAGGGCGACGGGATCGGCCAGGTGATGAAGACGCTGCACACGCCGCACGGCGGCAAGCTGTCGGTGGTGCGCGTGCTCGCCGGCGAGATCGGCGAGGGCGCGAGCGTGCTCGGCGCGGGCGGCGAGGCGGCGCGCGTCGCCGGCGTCTTCAAGCAAACGGGCGGGGCGGCGGAAAAGCGCGGCGCCGGCAAAACCGGCGATACGGTCGCGCTCGGCAAGCTCGATTCGATCCCGACCCTCGACACGATCACGACCGCAAAGCAGCCGGTAGCGCCGCTCGCGAAGGTGGCGCCGCTGTCGCCGGTGCTGGGGCTCGCGATGGCGCCGCGCGAGCGCAAGGACGACGTCAAGCTCGGCCAGGCGCTGCACAAATTGGTGGAAGAAGACCCCTCGCTCTCGGTCGTCCACAACACCGAGACCGGCGAGATCGTGCTGTGGGGCCAGGGCGAGATGCATTTGCGCGTCGCCGCCGAGCGGCTTGCGTCCCGTTTCGGGATCCAAACGACGACGCACACGCCGCGCGTCGGCTACCGCGAAACCATCCGCAAGGGGATTTCGCAACGCGGCCGCCACAAGAAACAGTCCGGCGGCCACGGCCAGTTCGGCGACATCGTGGTCGACATCAAGCCGGTGCCGCGGGGCTCCGGCTTCCAGTTCGCCGAGTCGATCTCGGGGGGTGCGGTGCCGCGGCAATATTTCGCCTCGGTCGAGGAGGGCGTGAAGAGCTATCTGAAATCGGGGCCGCTCGGCTTCCCGGTGGTGGATGTTTCCGTCACCCTCACCGACGGCTCCTATCACGCGGTCGATTCCTCCGACATGGCCTTCCAGCTCGCCGGACGGCTGGCGATGAACGAAGGCATGCCGCAGTGCCAGCCCGTTCTCCTGCAGCCGATCCATCACGTCGAAATCGTCTGTCCCTCCGAAGCGACGGCGAAAATCAACGCCATCCTGTCGCAAAGGCACGGGCAGATCCTCGGCTTCGACGCGCGCGAAGGCTGGGACGGTTGGGACGTGGTGAAGGCGATGCTGCCCGAGTCCGAGATCGGCGACCTGATCGTCGAGGTGCGCTCGGCGACCGCGGGCGTCGGCGGGCTTTCCTTTCGCTTCGATCATTTGCAGGAACTGACCGGCAAGCAGGCGGATCAGGTGGTGGCGGCGCGCAAGGCCGCGGAATGATCGATCGCGGCGCGAGTTAAAGTCCGAAAGCGATGTGCCGGAGCGGCACCGCCAATCCTTCGGTGGCGCGCGCGTAAGCGGCCTCGTCGCGCGCATAAGGCTTGCTGCCGGCGATCATGCGCGCGAGCGCGCTCTCGTTCACCGGCACGCCGAGGGCGGCCGCGATGTGGCCGACGATTTGCCTGGGCGCGCGGAACAATTCCTCCATGGTCACGAAATAGGGCTTGATGCCGGCGAGCGCGAACAGCTCGCGGAAGCCCGCGTCCTCGTCGGTGATGAATTTGAGGTCGGCCTGGAACTGAGCGGCGCGCTCGTATGTATCTTGCGGATATTGGCGCGGCTCGCTGGTGCGGCGGTCGGAAAAATCCCATTTGCCGGTGTTCATCGCGACGCGCCAGGAGGTGACCTGCGCCGCGATATCCGGCCGGAAGAGGTAGACGACGAAGGCGTCCGTGAACAGCGCGTTGCCGGGGTTGTTCATCAGGAATCCGCTGAAGTGCCAGTATTGCAGGTTGACGGCGAAGACGCCGTTTTGCGCGCGGCGAAGGCGAAGCGCCTCGATATAGGGGCCGATGTTTTCGGCCCGCAGCGATTCCGCCGGCAGCTCCCAGCGCGGCGCGATTTGCGTGGCGAATTGGGGATGCATGTATTCGAAGGGAATGCCGAGGCCGGCCGCGAGCAGGAAACGGCAGAGCTCGTAGCTGCCGGTGCGGGGCGCGGAACAGACGATGAGGGTCTTGTTCACGCGTTCGGCGATTTCCACGTCATAATCGGGCCCGGCGAGATCAATGAGATCCGGCCGCCGGTCGAGGGGAATTTGTGAGCGTGAATTCACCGCGCCGCCGCTCCGCATGATTCGGAAGGGGATAGTAGCCGCAGCGGCGGGCAAAAAGTGCCCAACCGCATGGGATTGCAACAGGAATATCAAAGGCGAAAAAGCGCGTGATTGTGACTTGTCGGCGAAGACCAAGCGGGTGTAGCCCCGAAAGGACATCGACGGAGAGCCCATGCACATTCTTCATCGCCGCGGCTGGGAAATCCCGGAATCGCAAGCGACGCCCGAGCCCATCTATCTTTCCCGCCGCGCGCTGCTCGGCGGCGCCACGGCGCTCGCGGCGAGTACGGCGCTGCCTTCGGTCGCGCGCGCCGATGCCGACCCCACCGCCGATCTTTATCCCGCCAAGCGCAACGACAAGTACGCGCTCGACCGCGATCTCACCCCCGAGAGCAAGGCCAGCAACTACAACAATTTCTACGAATACGGCACCGACAAATATGTCGCCGGCCGCGCGCAACAGCTGAAGACGCGGCCGTGGACGGTGAAGTTCGACGGCATGGTGGAGAAGGAAAGGACGGTCGGCATCGACGACCTCATCCGCGCGATGCCGCTCGAGGAGCGGCTCTACCGCATGCGCTGCGTCGAGGCCTGGTCGATGGCGGTGCCGTGGACCGGTTTCGCGCTGGCGAAGCTCGTCGAATACGCCAAGCCCCTTTCGTCGGCGAAATATTTGCGGATGGAAACCTTTCTCGATTCATCCATGGCGCCGGCGCAGCGGCTGCCGCTCTTCCCCTGGCCCTATGTGGAAGGCCTCACCATGGCGGAAGCCACCAACGAGCTCGCCTTCATGGTCACCGGCATTTACGGCAAGCCCGCGGTGAAACAGCACGGCGCGCCGCTCAGGCTGGTGACGCCGTGGAAATACGGCTTCAAGGGAATCAAGTCGATCATCAGTTTCACCTTCACCGACCAGCGGCCGAAGGGCACGTGGGAAGTGCTGCAGGCGAGCGAATACGGATTTTGGGCGAACGTGAATCCGCAAGTGTCGCATCCGCGCTGGAGCCAGGCGAGCGAGGAAGACATCGGCACGCGCGAGCGCCGGCCGACGCTTCTGTTCAACGGCTACGGCGAATATGTCGCCGATCTCTACAAGGGCCTCGAAAAAGAAAAGCTCTACGTGTGAATCCCTCTCCCCGCGTGCGGGGAGAGGGTGCCAAGCGAACGAAGTGAGCGAGGTGGGTGAGGGGGCGTCAGTGAATGCCCCTCACCCGACTTCCTCGCACGCAGCCTAGCTTGCGCAGGCTGCGTAAACTTGCCTGCGTGTTCGGAAGTCGACCTCTCCCCGCGGAGCGGGGAGAGGTGAGAAGAGCTTCCGGCTTTCCGTGAAATTCGACCGGCGCACAAAAAAACTCGCCGGGCCCCAGGGGATGGGGGGAGGGAGCCCGGCGAGTATCCCGTCCACCAATGTGGCGGGTGACTCACAAAGAGAAACGTTCACGCTTGACAACGTGAACTTCTAGAATCTCAAGCTTGCTGCCGCGCGCGCCCGCGAACAATGCGGGCGCCCGCATGGCCGACATGCGATCAGCGCAGGGGTCGACGTTCGTGCTGCGTACGGATCAGAAGTTCCAGCGCTGGGCTTTTGAAATGAGGAAGTCCCTAAATACCTGCACCCGCGCGACCGAGCGCAGCTCTTCCGGATACACGAAATAGGCGTCGAGCGTAGGCGCGTCGCGGTCGGCGAAAAGCTGCACGAGGCCGGTTCCCTCGGCGATGTAGTCCGGTAGTGTCGCGATACCGGCGCCGTGTTCCACGGCGGCGCGGAGCCCCATCGCATTGTTGACGGTGAGCGCCACATTGCGCGGCCCGTCGCGGTCGCGCCCCGCCGCCGCCAGCCAATTCAGGTTTTGATAGAAGGACGGCACCGGGCCGCCGAGCGTCAACAGCCGGTGCCCGTCGAGTTCCTCGGGCGAGCGGGGATGGCCGTTGCGCTTGAGGTAAGAGGGCGAGGCGTAGGCATGGAAGTGCACGGTGAAGAGCTTCCGCTGCACCAGGTCCGATTGCACCGGCAGGCGCAGGCGGATCGCCACGTCCGCCTCGCGCATGGAAAGATCGAGTTCCTCGTCCGACAACAGAAGATGCACGCGGATTTCGGGATACAGCTCGAGGAACTCGCCGATCCGCGGCGCCAGCCAAAAGCTGCCGAGCCCGACGGCGGTGGTCACTTTCAACTCGCCGTTCGGCTTTTCGCGGCTGTCGGAAAGCTGCGAGCGCGTCGCTTCCAGCTTCATGAACACTTCGTGCGCCGTGCGGTACAGCACCTCGCCTTGCTCGGTCAGGATCAATCCGCGCGCGTGGCGGTGAAAGAGCGGGACTTTCAACTCCTGCTCCAGCGCCGAGATCTGCCGGCTGACGGCGGATTGCGAAAGGCTGAGCGTCTCGCCCGCGTGCGTGAAGCTGCCCGCCTCGGCGACGACGTGGAAGATTTTGAGTTTTTCCCAATCCATCGGTCTACTCGGCGGCGGCGGCGCGGCCGCCGGCGGCCTCGGCCGCGAGGAAGCGTTCGGCTTCCAGCGCCGCCATGCAGCCGAGGCCGGCGGCCGTCACCGCCTGGCGAAAGACCTCGTCGGTGATGTCGCCGGCGGCGAACACGCCGGGAATCGAGGTCGCGGTCGAATCGGGCGCGGTCCAGACATAGCCCGATTGTTTCATCCGGAGCTTGCCTTCGACGAGCGCGGTCGCGGGTTTGTGGCCGATGGCGATGAACACGCCGTCGATTTTCTTTTCGACGGCGGCACCGGTTCGGACGTTCTTGAGCCGCGCGCGCGTCACCTTCAGCGGATCGGACTCGCCGATCACTTCTTCCAGCGTCGTATCCCACATCACCTCGATCTTCGGGTTCTTGAACAGGCGATCCTGCAGGATCTTCTCGGCGCGGAAGGAGTCGCGGCGGTGAGCGAGCGTCACCTTGGAGGCGAAATTGGTGAGGAACAGCGCCTCCTCCACCGCGGTGTTGCCGCCGCCGATCACCAGCACTTCCTTGTTGCGGAAGAAGAAGCCGTCGCAGGTGGCGCAGGCCGAGACGCCGAAGCCGCGGAATTTCTGCTCGGAGGGAAGGTCGAGCCAGCGCGCCTGCGCGCCGGTCGCGAGAATCACGGCGTCGGCGAGGAAGCTTCCGCCCGATTCGAGATCGAGCCGGAACGGGCGCTGGGAAAGGTCGAGGGCGGTCACGGTATCGGTGACGATGCGGGTGCCGACATGCTCGGCTTGCGCCCGCATTTCCTCCATCAGCCAAGGGCCCTGGATCACCTTGGCGAAGCCGGGATAATTCTCCACGTCGGTGGTGATGGTGAGCTGGCCGCCGGGCTCGGCGCCCTGGATCAGCACGGGCTCCAGCATGGCGCGCGCGGCATAGATCGCCGCGGTGTAACCCGCGGGGCCGGAGCCGATAATCGCTGCGCGAACGCGCTCGCTCGCCATAACCAATCGCCCCCTCGGCGGAGGTGGAATCGTCGCCGATCCTCCTTATATGGCGTGTTCAGGCATCGCCTGCAAAACGCATTCTCGTTTCCACAGGCTAACGCGGCGGAAACCGCCACGGATCAAAGCAAATGGACCAAAGCAATAGGGCCAAGCTTGCGCCGGCCCATCCCGGCCTTTACACGTCGCCCCACCCCGGGGGCGGGGTGGCCGAGGGCCAAAAGATGCGCGAGCGGCTCGATGCGATCGATTGGAAGATTCTCACCGAACTACAGCGCGACGGGCGCATCACCAACGTAGAGCTTTCCCGCCGCGTCGGCATCTCCGCGCCGCCATGCCTGCGGCGGATGCGCGCCCTCGAGGACGCGGGCATCATCCGCGGCTATCGGGCGTTGTTGGACGAAAAACGCCTCGGCTACGAGGTCACCGTCTTCGCGATGGTGCACCTGACGAGCCAGGCGGAGGCGGATCTCGCCGCTTTTGACGAGTGCGTCCGCAACTGGCCGTTAGTGCGCGAGTGCTGGATGCTGTCGGGCGAGGTCGATTTCATCCTGAAGTGCGTGGCGCCCGATCTCGCGACATTTCAGGCTTTCCTCACCGAGCTCACCGCCACACCGAACGTCCGCAGCATCCGCACGGCGTTGGCGCTTCGCCGCTCCAAGGATGAAGCGAGCGTGCCGCTGGAAACCGAGACTTCGAAAGTTTAATTGCATTGTGTTCCTCTCCCCATCCGAACTCGGGTTTACCCGAGTTCGGCATTTGAGATTAGCCGAAGTCGGATAAATCCGACTTCGGCGCGGGGAGAGGTAGAAAATAGTCAGCGCCACTCGATCTTCGTCACTTCGTAGGCTTTGGCGCCCTTCGGCGTGTTGACCTCGACGGAGGCGCCCTTCTTCTTGCCGATCAGCGCGCGGGCGAGCGGCGAGCTGATCGAAATGCGGCCGGCCTTGGCGTCGGCCTCGGTCTCGCCGACGAGCTGCCAGACCTTCTTCTCGTCGGTGTCCTCGTCGACGAGCGTCACCGTCGCGCCGAACGTCACCGTGTCGCCGGAAAGCTTGGAGACGTCGATCACCTCGGCGCGCGAAATCTTGTCCTCGAGCTCGGCGATGCGGCCCTCGTTCAACGACTGCTGTTCCTTGGCGGCGTGATATTCCGCGTTTTCCGCCAGGTCGCCGTGGCCGCGCGCCTCGGTGATCTGCTGAATGATGCGCGGCCGGTCCACCGCCTGGCGATGGCGCAATTCGGCTTCGAGGGCGGCAAAGCCCGCGCCAGTCATCGGGATCTTTTCCATGGCTCTCTCCGAGACCCTGGTCGACACAATAATTCGACGATCGCGCGCCGGTTGATCGGGGCGCCGCGACCGCCGAAGGGTTACGAACTCGTTGTCGCCTTAGATCGGCACGCCCCCGGCCGTTCGCTAGGCCCGGTTGCCGAAATAGCTTTGCAGCGCACGAACCTCGAGATCGCCGCTCAAATAAGCCTTGATCCCCTGCGCCGCGGCGACAGCTCCGGATAGGGTGGTGTAATACGGCACTTTATGCAAGAGGGCGGCGCGCCGCAAAGAGCGTGAATCTGCAAGGGCTTGGGCGCCCTCGGTGGTATTGAAAACGAGCTGGACCTGGCCGTTTTTGATGGCGTCGACGATATGCGGACGCCCCACATGCACCTTGTTCACCTTTTAGATCGCCACCCCTTGCGCGGCGAAATAGCGCTGCGTTCCGCTGGTCGCGATCAGCCGGAAGCCGATCGATTGCATCAGCTTTACTGCGTCGAGGATGCGCGGCTTGTCCTCGTCCTTGACCGAAATGAACACGGTGCCGCTCTTCGGGATCGCCACCCCGCCGCCGAGCTGGCTTTTGGCGAAGGCGATCGAATAGTCGAGGTCGAGTCCCATCACCTCGCCGGTGGAGCGCATCTCCGGCCCGAGCACCGTGTCGACGCCGGGGAAGCGCGCGAAGGGAAACACCGCTTCCTTGACCGCGATATGCTTGAGCGCGCGTTTCTTCAGCCCGAAGCTCGCGAGCGGCTCTCCGGCCATGATGCGGGCGGCGATCTTGGCGACCGGCACGCCGATGGTCTTGGCGACGAACGGCACGGTGCGCGAGGCGCGCGGGTTCACCTCCAGGACGTAGATATCGCCGTCCTTGATCGCGTATTGCACGTTCATCAGCCCGCCGACGTGAAGCGCCAGCGCCAGCGCCCGCGTCTGCTCCTCCAAATCCTTGATCGCCGCGGGTTTCAACGAATGCGGCGGCAGCGAGCAGGCGCTGTCGCCGGAATGAATGCCGGCCTCCTCGATGTGCTCCATGATGCCGGCGATGAAGGTGTCCTTGCCGTCGGCGAGCGCATCGACGTCGACCTCGATCGCGTCGGAGAGATAGCGGTCGATCAGCACCGGGCTCTTGCCGGAGACGATGACGGCCTCCTTCATGTAGCGCTCGAGCGAGGGCGCGTCGTAGACGATTTCCATGCCGCGGCCGCCGAGCACGTAGGAGGGGCGGATGACGACCGGATAGCCGATCCGCTCGACGACGCGCCGCGCCTCGGCGGTGCTCTTGGCGATGCCGTTTTCCGGCTGCCGCAGTTTCAATTCGTCG
>JBGPVT010000035.1:0-12555 GCA_041491825.1 Xanthobacteraceae bacterium
ACGCTCGCGAGCGTGAAGAGCTTTCTGAGAACGACATTCAATATCAAGTGAGTGCGAGCGAACTACTATAAGACACTTGCTGCCTTCGACAACGATATGAGTTGCGGCAGTGTCGCTTCTGGCACGTCGCGACATTCGCTGCATTGCAGCGCACCTGGTCGCGATTGGCACATCGCGTCATTCACTGCGTTGCAAAATGTTTGGTCGCTATCGGGGGAACAGCGGACTTTATAGCCCAGCCCGCGCACGTTTATGAGTTCACGCCATAAAACGATAGTGCTGCAAGCGCTCAGATGGCCGGCCCCACCGGCGGCGTTTCGGCTTCCCGCTCGAGCGTGCGGTCGATGCCGAGGCTGCGCTCGCGGAAAATCACGAACAGCCCGGCGGCGACCACGAGTGCCGCGCCCACGAGCACGACCGCCGCGGGCCACTCGCCGAAGAAGAAGAAGCCGATCGCGATCGACCACAGCATCGACGTATAGGAAAACGGCGCCACCGTGCCGGCGCCGGCGTGGCGGTAGCTTTCGGTGATCATGATCTGCGCGATGCCGCCGACGATGCCGGTCAGGAACAGCACGAGCGAATCCACCGGCGACGGCGTGATCCAGCCCCACGGAATCGACGCGAGCGATGCCAGCGTCGCGATCAGCGAGAACGAGAAGACGAGCGAGGCGGTGCTTTCGGTGGCGCTCATGTGGCGAACCTGCGTCATGGCGGCGGCGGTGAGGAAGGCGCCCGCGACCGCGAACAGCGCGCCCGCCGTGCTCGTTGCCTCGCGCTCGACGCCGAAAAGATGCGGCGACAGCATCACGATGACGCCGATGAAGCCGATCGCGACGGCCGACCAGCGGAAGACGTGCACCTTCTCGCCGAGAAAGATCGCCGCCAGCGCCACGTTGATCAACGGCGTGGCGAAGCCGATCGCGGTCACGTCGACGAGCGGCAGCCGCGCCAGCGCCGCGAACATGCAGACCATGGCGGTGACGCCCGTGAGCCCGCGCCGCAAATGCCCGAACGGATTCTTCGTGCGGAAGGCGCCGGCCAATTCGTTCCGCCAAAGCAGCATCGCCACCAGCGGAATCAGCGCGAAGAAGGAGCGAGTGAAAATCTGCTCGCCGAGCGGAACCCGCCCGCCGACGAAGCGGACGAGCGCGCCCATCACGGTGAAGGAGAAAGTCGCGCCGAGCTGCAACGCGATGCCGAGAAAGACGTTCATGGCGGCTAGGGCTTCGGCTTCGCGCCCGCGCCCGGCAGCGATTTGACGTAGGTCGCGATCGCCTTGCGGTCCTCGTCGGAAAGCTGCGCGATATTGCGCACGACTTCCGCCATCGGATAATCGAGCACCTCGCCGTCCGGCGTCTTGCCGAGCGTCAGCGCCTTAAAGATGTCATCCTCGCTCCAGCGCGCGAGCCCGTTTTCGCTCTGCGTGATGTCGGGGATCGCTTCTCCGCCACCCGGATTGGGCCCGCCGGTGAAGCGCTTTTCGTGCGAGATGCCGCCCAGCCAATTGCGCGGGCTGTGGCACTCGGCGCAGTGGCCCGGGCCTTCGACGAGATAGGCGCCGCGGTTCCATTCCGCCGACCTCGAAGGATCCGCGCGGAACGGCTCGCCGTCGAGAAACAGAAGCTTCCACAGCCCGACGCCCTCGCGGACGTTGAACGGAAACGGCAGCTCGTGCGCGGGCGCGCGGCCTTCGACCGGCGCGAGCGTCTTGAGATAGGCGAAGAGATCCCGCACGTCGGCAAGCGTCATGCGCTGGTAGGACGTGTAGGGAAAGGCCGGATAATAATGCTGGCCTTCGGGAGAGACGCCCTTGAGCACGGCGTTGATGAACTCGAGTTCGGTGAAGGCGCCGATGCCGTCGCGCGGGTGCGGAGAGATGTTCGAGGGATGGAACGTGCCGAAGGGAGATTTCAGCGCGAGCCCGCCGCCGAGACGCAATGGGTCGCCCTGATCGGGGGTTGCGTGGCAGGAGGAACATCCGCCGGCGAGAAACATCGCGCGGCCGTTGGCGAGATTGGGGCTGTAGACGCCGACCGGCTCCACCGTCACCCATTGCGGCAAGGTGACGAACCATAAGGCCGCGCCGGCCATCGCACCGAGGATCAACAGGATCAGGAACCAGCGCCGCATCGAACCCTCCAGCGATCCACTTTTTTCCAGCGCCTTCGCCCGACGCTAGTCGCTCAGTTTACAATTTTCGTCATTACCGGGCCGTCGCGCCCGGCGAGCGGAAGCGAGCCGTTAGGCGCGACGAGACCCGGTAATCCATGATGTGTTTCCAGGCGTGCTGATATACATCATAGATCACCGGGTCTCGCAGCGTCACCCGCTCGCTGCGCTCGCGGGACGCTGCGGCCCGGTGATGACTGGGAAATAAGACACTACCGTCGCCGTCGCGGGGCGCCGCTCCTGTTACGACCGTCGGGTCGCGGCCATTATTCCCGCGCCGCGGTCCGGATCGCGCGCCAAACCCGCTCCGGCGTCGCCGGCATGTCGATGTGCTTGATCCCGAAGCCGCGGTCGAGCGCGTCGACGATGGCGTTGATGATCGCGGGGCAGGAGCCGATGGCGCCGGCCTCGCCCGCGCCCTTGAGGCCGAGCGGATTGGTCTTGCAGGGCACGTCGCGGCTTTCGAAGGCGTAGAACGGCGTGTCGTCGGCGCGGGGAATCGCGTAATCCATGAAGCTCGCGGTGAGCAACTGGCCGTCCGCGTCGAACACCGTGCGTTCGAGCATCGCTTGCCCGATGCCCTGCCCGATGCCGCCCTGCACCTGCCCTTCGAGCAGGAGCGGATTGAGGGTGACGCCGAAATCGTCGACCACGGTGTAGCGCAGGATTTTCGTCGCCCCGGTCGCGGGATCGACCTCGACCTCGCAAATATGCGTGCCGTTCGGATAGGTGCCGACGGAGGGCGCGTGCTGGTCCTCGGCGCAGAACCGCTCCGGCGCCACGCCCGGCCTCAAAGCAAGCGCCTTGAGCGAGACCGCGTGATTGGTGCCGGCGACGCGGACGGAGCCGGCGGCGAATTCGAGATCGTCGGCGGCGACTTCGAGCTCCTCCGCCGCGAGCTTTTTCAGATTGTCGGCGAGGTTCTTCGTGGCCTTGGAAACCGAAACGGCGCCCGTCGGCATCGAGCGCGAGCCGATGGTGCCGCCGCCGGTCGCGATCTCGTCGGTGTCGCCCTGGCGGACGTTGATCGCTTCGAGCGGGATATCGAGTTGCTCGGCGACGAGCTGCGCGTAAGTCGTCTTGTGCCCCTGCCCGTTCGATTGCGTGCCGATCCAGACCGTCACGGTTCCGTCGGGCTCCAACTTCAGGCGGGCGCGCTCGGCCGAGGCGCCGCCGCAAGCCTCGATATAGGTCGCGAGCCCAAGGCCGCGCAGCCTGCCGCGGCTTTTCGATTCCGCCGCGCGCTTCTCGAAACCGTTCCATTCGGCGATCTTCTGCGCGCGCTCCATGTGGCCGAGAAATTCGCCGGAATCGTAAGTACGACCGGTCGCGGTCTTGTAGGGCATGTCGGCGGGCGCGATGAAATTCCGCCGCCGCACCGCGTCCTGCGCTTCGCCGCGGGCGCGCGCCACCGCGTCGACGAGCCGCTCGATCACATAGGTCGCCTCCGGCCGCCCGGCGCCGCGATAGGCGTCGACCGGCGGCGTGTGCGTATAGACGCCGCGAATGCGCGCGTGCATCGCCGGAATGCGGTAGCAGCCCGGCAGCATGGTGGCGCCGTTCCACGGAATGAACGGCGCGAAGAAAGAAAGATACGCGCCCATATTGGCGAGCGTGTCGACGCGGAGCGCGAGAAAATTTCCCGCGGCATCGAGCGCCATCTCGGCGATCGTGACATTGTCGCGGCCTTGATAGTCGCCGAGGAAATGCTCGCTGCGGTCGGCGATCCAGGCGACCGCGCGGCCGAGCTTCCGGGCGGCGACCGCGAGAAGCGCGTATTCGCGATAGGGCCCGGCCTTGGTGCCGAAACCACCGCCGACATCGTGGGTGACGACGCGCAATTTGTCCGGCGCGATCTTCAGAATTCCCGCCATGGCGCCGCGAAGAATGTGACTACCCTGCGTGCTCGCCGTGAGCGTGAGCCGCCCACCGATCTCGGGTTTACCCGAGATCGGCTGATCAGACTGCGCAAGTCGGCTAGAGCCGACTTGCGTGCCGGGGCCTAGCTCGACAATCGCGCCGCGCGGCTCCATGAAGTTGGTCACGATCCGCTGATTGACGATCTCGATCTTCACGACCTTCGCGGCAGAAGCGAAGGCGCGCGCGGTCGCCTCCGCGTCGCCGTGCTCGACGCTGAAGGTGACGTTGTGCTTGCGCCCGCTCCACACCAGCGGTGCGCCGTCGGCGACCGCGCCCTTGGTGTCGGCGATCACGGGGAGCGGCTCCCAGTCGATCTCGATCGCTTCGGCCGCGTCCTTGGCGGCGTCAAGCGTGTCGGCGACGACGAAGGCGACCGCGTCGCCGCCGAAGCGCGCCTCGTCCTGGGCGAGCACCGGAAAGGGCGGCACCCACAGTTTTTCCTCGTCCTTCGGCTTGATCTGGCCGAAGCAGGGAAGCGGCGCGAGCTCGGCGACATCGGCGGCGGTCAAGATCAGCCGGACGCCCGGCTTCTTCTTCGCGGCCGCTAGGTCAGCGATGCGAAAGCGCGCATGCGCGTGCGGCGAGCGCACGACGACCGCGGCGAGCGCGCCTTCGGGCACGGCGTCGGCGACGTAGCGCCCGTGGCCGGTGATGAGGGCCGCGTCCTCGATCCGCCGATGCGGCTGGCCGACGCCGAATTTCATCGCTCGCAGGGTGACGTTCATGATCTCATTCCGCCGGCGTCTTCGATGGCCGCCTCGGCGCGGGGCCTGCCCAGAACCGCTCGGCGTGATCGGCGAGCCAGCGGCAGATCATATAGAAGGCCGGCGTGAACACGAGACCGAACACGGTGACGCCGATCATGCCGAAGAAGACGGCGGTGCCGAGCGTCTGGCGCAATTCGGCGCCGGCGCCGATCGCCCACACCAGCGGCGTCACCCCGAGAATGAAAGCGAACGAAGTCATCAGGATCGGCCTGAGCCTCCGGTGCGCGGCCTCGGTCGCGGCCTCGATCCGTTTCATGCCCTGATCCTCGAGCTGCTTGGCGAACTCGACGATCAGGATCGCGTTCTTCGCCGCCAACCCGATCAGCACGATGAAGCCGACCTGCGTGAGAATGTTGTTGTCCTGTCCGCGCAGCACCACGCCGGAAATGGCCGCGACGAGACACATCGGCACGATCATGATGACCGCGAGCGGCAGCGTGAGGCTCTCGTATTGCGCGGCGAGCACGAGGAACACGAACACGACCGCCAGCGTGAAAGCGAAGATCGCGGTGTTGCCCGCCCGGATCTGCTGTAGCGCCAGCGTCGTCCACTCAAAGGTGAAGCCCTGCGGCAGCGTCTCGCGCGCGAGCTGCTCCATGGTTTGGATCGCTTGGCCCTGCGAGTAGCCGGGTGCTGCGTTGCCGTCCAGTTCCGCCGCCGGATAGAGATTGTAGCGCGGCACGCGATAGGGGCCGGAAATGTCGCTCACCGTCGAGAAGGAGCCGAGCGGCACCGTATCGCCGCGCGAATTGCGCACGCGCAGCTTGAGCAAGTCCTCGAAGCTCTTGCGGTAGGGATCGTCGGCCTGCACCATCACGCGGAATGTTTTGCCGAGCAGATTGAAATCGTTGACGTAGGCCGAGCCGATATAGACCTGCAATGCGGCGAAGACGTCGGGAATGTTGATCCCGAGCAACTGCGCCTTGGTGCGGTCGATATCGAGATAGAGTTGCGGCGTCGAGATTTCGAACAGCGAGAAGACTTGGGCGACGCCCGGCGTCTGCGCCGCGCGTCCCATCATGGCGTAGGTCGCGCCGAGAAGCGCCTGCGATCCGGCACCGGTGCGATCCTCGATCATCATGCGGAAGCCGCCGGCATTGCCGATGCCGCGCACCGGCGGCGGCGAGACAACGAAGATCAAACCCTCCTGAATCGCCGACAGCCTCCGCAAGGCCTCCGCTTGAATGGCGGCGGACGCCTGCTTCGAGTCTTTTCCGCGCTCATCGAAGGGCTTCAGCACCGTGAAGATCGCGCCGGAATTCGGCGCGTTGGTGAAGGTGGCGCCCGAAAAGCCCACGACGCTCACGGCATGCGCGACCCCGGGTATCGTCAGCACGCTCTCGACCGCGCGTTTCATCACCGCGTCGGTGCGCGAGATCGAGGAGCCGGGCGGAAGTTGAATGACCCCGATCAAATATCCCTGGTCGACCTGCGGGATGAAGCCGACCGGCGTGCGGCGAAACTCGTTGAGGCCGAAGGCGATGATCGTGGCGTAAATCGCGAGCATGATGAACGCCCGGCGCACCACCTTCGACGCGATGCCGCTGTAGAAAAGCGAAAGCTTGTCGAAATAGGTGTTGAAGTAGCCGAAGAATATACGGATCGGCTGCTCCCACGGCTTCGGTGGCCGCTCCTTTTCCGCGCGCGGCTTCAAGATCAGCGAGCACATGGCCGGCGACAGCGTCAGCGACACGATGAGCGAGATCACGGTGGCGCCGGCGATGGTGAGCGCGAATTGCCGGTAGAACTGGCCGGTAATCCCGGTGATGAACGCCGAAGGCACGAACACCGCGCAGAGCACGAGCGCAATCGCGATCAGCGCGCCGCCGACCTCGTCCATGCTCTTGACCGCGGCGTCGTGCGGCGTGAGACCCCGCTCGATGTTGCGCTCGACGTTTTCGACGACGACGATCGCGTCGTCGACCACGATGCCGATCGCCAGCACGAGGCCGAACAAAGTGAGGTTGTTGAGCGAGAAGCCGAAGATCGCCATGAAGAAGAAGGTGCCGACCAGCGACACGGGAATCGCGACGAGCGGGATGATGGCGGCGCGCCAGGTTTGCAGGAACACGATCACCACGAGGACGACGAGGACGATGGCTTCGCCGATCGTCTCCTGCACCGCACTCACCGATTCCCGAATGAATTGGGTCGGGTTGTAGAAGATGTCGTATCGGAGATCCGACGGAAACCGCTTCGAAATCTCCTGCATCGCGTTGGAGATGGCCTTGGCGGAATCGAGCGCGTTGGTGCCGGGCTGTTGGAAGACCGCGATACCGACGGCGGGATCGCGGTCGATGTAAAGATTGGACGAGTAGTCGAGACCCGAGAGTTCGACCCGCGCCACGTCCCGCAGCCGAACCACGGCCGACGCCGTTTGCTTGATGACGATATTGCCGAATTCGGCGGAGTCCGTGAGCCGGCCCTGCGTCTGCACCGCGATCTGGAAGGCGCGGGGGTCCTCGACCGGCGGCGCGTTCAAGACGCCGGAGGCCACCTGCACGTTCTGCCCCTGCAGTGCCGCGACCACGTCGTTGGCGGTGAGATTCAGCGTCTGCAGCCGCTGCGGATCGAGCCAGACGCGCATCGAATAGTCGCGGCTGCCGAACACGATGATGGAGCCGACGCCATAGAGGCGCGCGAGCGCGTCCTTGATCTCAAGGGTGGCGTAGTTCGAAATATAGAGGGCGTCGCGGGTCTTGTTCGGCGAAACGAGGCTCACCACCATCATCAGGTCGGGGGAGCTCTTGGCGACGGTGACGCCGATATTGCGCACGTCCGCCGGCAGGCGCGGCTGCGCGACCGCCACGCGGTTCTGCACCTGCACCTGCGCGATGTCGAGATTGGTGCCGAGATCGAACGTCACCGCGATGGTGAAGCGTCCGTCGGCGGTCGAGTTCGAGCTCATGTAGAGCATGTTCTCGACGCCGTTGATCTGATCCTCGATCGGGGAGGCGACCGTGGAGGCGACGATCTCGGCGCTGGCGCCGGGATATTGCCCGGTGACGTTGATCACCGGCGGCGCGATTTCGGGATACTGCGCGACCGGCAAGCGGGAGAAGCTCACGGCGCCGACGATGACGAAGACGATCGACACCACCGCGGCGAAGATCGGCCGGTCGATGAAGAAATGCGAGATGCGCATGATACGCTGCCGCCGCGCTCAGTTCGATTTCGCCGGCGGCGCGCCGTCTTGCGCGCTGGGTTTGCCGCCGGGCGGCGGCGCGCCCTCTTCCATCGGCGTCACCTTGGCGCCGGGCCGCGCGCGCATGAGCCCGTTCACGATCACGCGGTCGTCGGGCTCCAAACCCGATTTCACCACGCGCAAATTGCCCTGCAGCGTCCCGAGCGCGAGGTATTTCTGCTTCACCGTGTTGTCACCGTCCACGGTGTAGACGAATTTGCGGACCTGCTCGCTGCCGATCGCCGCGTCCGGCACCAGGAGCGCCTCGTATTTGGGCGAGCCCGGAACGCGTACGCGCGCGAACATGCCGGGGGTGAAGAAGCCGTCCGGATTCGAAATGACGGCGCGCGCGCGAATGGTGCCCGAGGACTGATCGATGACGTTATCGACGAAATCGATCGTGCCCTTGTGCGCGAAATCCGGCTCGTCCAGGAGCTTCAGCTCCACCGGCGTCGAGGTGTAGCGCGAGTCCGGATCTTTTCCGTTCTTGGCGATCCGCTCGTAGCGGATGAAGGCGCCCTCGTCGGCGGTGAACTCGAAGCGGATGGGATCGATCGAAACGATGGTGGCGAGCAACGTCGTGTTGCCGGCGGTGCCGCCGGTCACCAGATTGCCGGGCGCCACGCGCCGGTCGCCGATGCGGCCCGTCACCGGGGCGCGCAGCTCCGTGAACTGCAGATCGAGTTCCGCCTGCCGCACCGCCGCCTCGTTGGAGGCGACCGACGCTTCGGCGTTGCGCTTGGCCTGCGTGCGCTGCTCGAAGACCTGCTCGGAAATCGTCTTGTCGCTGACGAGCCTTTGCGCGCGCACGAGATCGGATTCGGTGAAGGCGAGATTGGCGCGCGCCTGCGCCAGCGTGCCCTTCGCCTGATCGAGCGTGTTCTGGAACGGCCGCTTGTCGATGCTGAACAGAAGGTCGCCGGCCTGCACGATCTGGCCGTCCTTGAAATGGATTTGTTCGAGATAACCGGAGACGCGCGCGCGCACCTCGATCATATCGACCGCGAGAAAGCGGCCGACATATTCGTCCATGTCGACGATCTCGCGCCGCACGGGCTTGGCGACCGTGACCGACGGCCCCGGCGACGGCGGCTGAGATTCACCGCAACTGGCGAGCGCAAAGATGATGAAAATGGCCGCTGCTAGGCGAGCCGTGAAAGCGTTATGAATCATGCCGAACCCAGTGGGGCCGCAGGTCTTAGCGCATATCTCGCATGTGCGAAACCCGGCGCAAAGGGGTGTTTCAAATTTCGTAGGGCGCAGCACCCGTGCCGGGCGTCCGCGTTCCCGCGTCGCGCAACAGATTCTTCAACCAATCGCGGCCGAGCAGCGCGAGGATGAGGCCGACATATAGAATCGTGCCGGCAATGAGTAAAATCAGAAGCAATGTTTCCTCGCGAAAACGTGAAAGCCCGGAAAGCATCGGGGCGAAGAAACGCTGACCTGCGTAAAACGCAAGCCCCAACAGAAGCCCGCTGGCGACGAGACGAGCTGCACGATCGAGCGGCGCCTCGGGCCGCTCAAATTTTGAGCGCCGGGCGAACCAGACGAGCAGGCCCCAATTGAGCCACGCGCCCGCCGAAGTCGCGAGCGCAAGGCCCACCTGCGCGAGCGATCCCATCAAGGCGACCTTCAAGAGGATGTTCACGAGCGCCGCCGCGAGCGCCGCCTTCACCGGCGTTGCCGTGTCGCCGCGCGCGAGAAAGGGCGCGGTGAAACTTCGCATCCACATGAAGGGAATGAGGCCTACCGCGTAGGCGGAAAGCGTCGCCGCCGCAGCCGCGGCATCGGCGTTGGTGAAGGCGCCGCGCGCGAACAGCGCCCGCATGACGAGATCGGGAATGGCGATCGCCGCCGCGACGAAGGGAACAGCGATCAGCAACGTGAGCTCGATCGCGCGGCCCTGGGCCGCGGCCGCGCCCGCCTCGTCGCCGACGGCAAGGCGGCGCGACATTTCGGGCAGAAGCACGATCCCGATCGCGATTCCGACGACGCCGATCGGCAATTGATTGATGCGGTCGGCGTAATAGAGCGCCGACAAGGCGCCGGCCGGCAGAAACGTCGCGATCACCGTGTCGGCGAACAGCGCGAGCTGCACGCCGCCGGCGCCGATGATGGCGGGCCCCAGCGCCTTGAGAAACTGTTTCGTAGGCTGATCGAGCACGGGCAAGCGAAACCGGAGGCCGAAGCCGTGGCTCGCGGCGTCGCCGCCGACCAACAGCGCTTGCAAGATGCCCGCCGCCAGCACGCCCCAGGCGGCGGCGTGGCCCGCGGTCGGAAAGGCGGCCGCGAGCAACAGCGTGCTCACCATGGAGATGTTGAGGAGCACCGGCGCGCCGGCCGCCGAGGCGAAGCGATGGTTGGCGTTGAGCGTGCCCGCGATCAGCGTCTCGATCGACATCAACAGGAGATAGGGAAACGTGATGCGCGTGAGCGAGACCGCAAGCTCGAAGCGCATGGGATCGGCGGCGAGCCCCGGCGCCAGCACGCGGACGACCGTCGGCGTGAATAGAAGCGCGAGCGCGAGCAGCGTGCCGAGAACGAGCATGAGCCCGGTGCCGATGCCGTCGGCGAAGCGCCGCGCCTCGTCCGGCCCATCTTGCTGCAATCGCCGCGCATAGGCCGGCACGAAGGCGGCGGCGAAGGCGCCTTCGGCGAAGATCGCGCGGAAATGGTTCGGCAGGCGGAAGGCGACGAGGAAGGCGTCGGCCACGGGGCCGGCGCCGAGCACCGCCGCCATGACGATATCGCGCACGAAGCCGGTGACGCGCGAGACCAGCGTCCAGCCGCCGACGGTGAAGATGTTGCGGATCATCGATGCACGCTATTCGTCGGCTCGATTTTCCGATCCCTCCCCTTCAGGGGAGGGTGGTTTCGAGTGTAGCGAGAAACCGGGTGGGGTGGCGGATGATCAACTCGTGTTCCCCCACCAGGTCGGCTTCGCCGACCACCCTCCCCAGCCGAAGTCGGATTTATTCGACTTCGGCAAATATAGAATACCGAACTCGGGTAAACCCGAGTTCGGTGGGGAGGGATAACAACTACCGCGAAAGCGCCCGCTTCACCGCGTCGACGATGCGGTCCTGCGTCGGCTCGTCGAGATAGGCGTGCATCGGCAGGCTGATCACTTCGTGCGAAAGCCGATTCGTCACCGGCAAGCCGCCGTCGGCCGCCGGATAGCGCTTGTAGGCTTCGTGCAGATGCGGGGGCTTGGCGTAATAGATGGCGGTCGGAATCCCTTCGGCCTTCAGCGCCGCGGCGAGCCCGTCGCGCGCGCCCTGCGGGAGCCGAATCGTGTATTGCGCCCATACCGAAGTGTAGCCGTCCGGCACGCGCGGGACGATGGCGACATTGCCGAGTTTTTCGCCGTAGCGGCGCGCGATGCGGTTCCGCGCCTCGATCTCGTCCTGGAATATTTTCAGCTTCTCGATCAACACCGCCGCCTGGATCGTGTCGAGCCGGCCGGTGAGCCCGAGACGCGAAAATTCCGACTTTCCCGGCATTTGGCCGTGAACGCGGAGGCCCCTGACCGTCTCCGCGAGCCCGTCGTCGTCGGTGAACACGGCACCGCCGTCGCCATAGCAGCCGAGGGGCTTCGCCGGAAAGAAGCTCGTCGCCGTGGCTAGACCAAAGGTGCCGAGATTCTTGCCCTTGTAGCTGGCGCCGAAGCCTTGCGCGGCGTCGTCGAGCACGAACAGCCCTTCCGCTTCCGCCACCTCGGCGACCGAATCGTGATCGGCCGGCAAGCCGAAGAGATCGACCGGAATGACCGCTTTCGGTTTCAGCCCCTGCTTTTTCGCCGTCAGAACCGCGCGCTCGAGGCTCGCAGCATCGATGTTGAACGTCGCTTCTTCGATATCGACGAACACGGGCGTCGCGCCGAGCAAGGCCGGCGCTTCGACGCTCGCGGCGAAGGTGAAGGACGGGCAGAACACCGCGTCGCCGGGGCCGACGCCCTTGGCGAGCAAGATGAGCGTCAGCGCATCGGTGCCGCTGGCGCAGGAAACCACGTGGCGCGCGCCCGAGAATATGGCGAGCAGCGATTCGAGCTCGCGCACTTCCGGGCCGAGGATGAACTGGCAATGGCCGAGCACGCGGCCGACCGCGTCGTCGATGGCGCGGCCCAAGCGGCGGCGCTGCGCCGCGACGTCGATGAAAGGGATCGGATCGACCCGGGCGTGCTGGTTCATTCGATGGCTCGAAGTGGATTCTTGCAAGAAATCAGCCGGCGACCTTGCGCGGGGCGCGGCGCGGCACGGCGGAGGATCCGCCCTCCAGGCACTGGATCGCGATTTCCAGGCTCGCCACCCCTTCGTCGCCGCCGACGATCGGCTTCTCGTCGTCGCGGACCGACTTCACGAAAGCCAACAGCTCGGCGCGCAGCGGCTCCGCATGGCCGACCGACAGATGCCGCATCGAATAGCTGCCGTCGGGCTGGAAGCCGAAGCACTCGCTCACTTGCCGCGTCAGGAGATCGCCGATCACGTATTTGTCGCGCGTCGCGACGTGCAC